>JADFGI010000093.1 GCA_022567815.1 Nitrospinota bacterium | reverse complement strand
AAACAAATTTGGGATGTTGTCAAATACATCAAAAGTACTTATATGAAATAAGTTGTTATCAGACTTTAGTTTCATCCGAGACAAACCGGATTATCCGGTTTGTCTCTTTTTTTGCGTTTTTCCGGTAACTGATGGTGTTATATTGGGTAAGTGAGTACTATCCGAGTAACATCCCATTCCAAAATCCCTTGGTTTGAGTTTTGCATTTTTCTGTCAAAGGGTTTCTTTCCCAGATTCTTGCTGATCCTGATTTTACCGGTTTTTCTCCTGATACCGATTTCCCAAGCTGAAAGCGTTGAGCTGGGAACACCGGAAAATCCTATACGCATGATGTTCGTCCCTTCCGGGGACGCTCAGGTCATTCTTGAAGGCGGGCAGGAAATCGCCCAAAAACTGAAACAGGCCACAGGACTGCATTTTTCAACCTCGGTGGCCACGAGTTACGCGGCGGTTATCGAAGCGATGGGTGCGGGAAAAGTGGACATCGGCTGGCTGGCGACCTTCAGCTATGTATTGGCCAGGGAAAAATATGATGTGGATTTGCTGTTAATCGTGGTTCGATTTGGAAAGCCCTTTTACCGGGGCCAGATAATGGTCCGGGCGGACAGCGGGATTAAAACTCTGGCGGATTTAAAGGGGAAAACCTTTGCCTACGTCGATCCGGCCTCCACGTCCGGACATTTGTATCCTAAAGCGCTTCTGCTCTCCCACGGGCATGATCCGGATAAATTTTTTGCCCAAACCGTTTTTGCGGGGTCACACAATGCTGTTGTTCTTTCCCTGTTGAAAGGAGAAGTTGATGCAGGTGCGGCTTATGAGGGCTCCCGTGCGGCGGTGGCCAAAAGCTTCCCGGACGTTTATAAAAAAGTCCGGGTGATCGCCTACACCCAGGATATTCCCAACGACACCGTGACCGCCCGCAAGGGATTACCGCTGGAGATAAAAAACAAGATCAAGGATGGGTTGAAATATATTTCAAAAACTCCAGAAGGCGGGAAAGTATTAAAACGTGTTTATGGAATCAGCGGACTGGTGGATCTGGACGGTTTTTTTGATCCCGTGCGCGATGCCAGCCGTATACTGGGATTAAACTTGGAAACGCTGGGCCGCTAGAAAAAACAGGCGCTACCCGTGAATTGTTTTTCCCGTCATCGCGAGCCGCTATAAGCGGCGCGGCGACCCAGGGTCTCTGGGTTGCTTCGTTGCTGACGCTCCTCGCAATGACAATAAAATGATCTCCACTATAGAAACAATCATCATGGGTTTAAAAAAATTTGACCACAGGCTCCGGTGCCAAAAATATGCTGAAAATAGAGAACCTTTCAAAAACCTATGCGAACGGGACCCAGGCCCTCAAAGGGGTTTCCTTCAACGTGCAGGCCGGGGAATTTGTGGTGATCCTGGGTAAAAGTGGATCCGGCAAGTCCACCCTCCTCAGATGCATCAACCGATTGGTGGAGCCCACCGGCGGCAGGATTTTTATGGGCGAACAGGAAGTCACGGGAGCCAGTCCCAGACAATTGCGCCGCCTGCGGCGAAAAATCGGCATGATCTTTCAACAGTACAATCTGGTGACCCGGTTGTCTGTTTTAACCAACGTCCTGACCGGGCGACTGGGTTTTCTTGCCTCTTGGACGGGATGCATAAATTATTTTCCCCACGATTCCGTTTTGCAGGCTCAGGACAAACTGCAAGCTCTGGGATTGGATGAAAAGGGCGGACAAAGGGCGGATACTCTTAGCGGAGGTCAACAACAGCGTGTGGGAATTGCCAGGGTGCTGATGCAACACCCGGAAATTATTCTGGCGGACGAGCCGGTTTCCAGTCTGGACCCGGTCACCTCGATTTCTATCATGGATATCTTGCGGGATATCAACAAGAAAGAAGGGGTGACCATTCTTTGCAATCTTCACTTGCCTGAACTTGCGAGGGAGTATGGAGACCGCGTTTTGGCTTTAAAAGACGGGCAAATGGTATATGATGGTGGCCCTGAGAATCTGGATCAGGCAATGGCCGGAAAAATTTATGCAACAAATTGAATTGTTTGGCTTTATACTGAGGGTATGGTGAAAAAACAAGCGTCGTCACGTTTATTATGGGTTCAGGTGTTACTTTAGCCTGTTGATCCGTTATCAACCCTTTGCGAATGAAAGGCCCTGCCGCAAGTGGTCGAGGTATCCGGCAAGGATTTTCCTTTAAAGCGCGTGGCAAGCCATGGGGAATAAAACCCACTGGTGGGATTTAATTTAAACTTATGGATCAACCAGAAGTCACAACCAAAATGCTCCGGTCCTTCGGTTTTTTAATGGGCGGGGTATTGTCTGTTTTCACCCTGGTTTTTGCTTATAAAGAATTGCCTAAAGTGGCCTGGGTTCTGGCTTTAATAGCCTCTTGTTTCATCCTGTTTGCCCTGTTGGCCCCCGATAAGCTTGGAAAAGTCTACGCGGGTTGGATGAAATTTGGAGAAGTCGTGGGCAACTTCAATGCAAAGCTCATCCTTGGATTTATGTTTTTGTCTGTTTTCTCGGTTTTTCACTTCTTTTTGATTCTTTTGCGCAAAGACTTCCTTAAAAGGAAATTGGATCCTTCCGCGGAATCGTATTGGGAAAAACGCGAAACCCTGGAAATTGATGTTGAAAGATATGAAAAGCAATATTAAATCTCCAGTTCAAAATGTTTACAGCCAATTTGTTCGCGGTGACCGTTGATGGAAAAAATACACAAGGAAATTCTGGGATTGATGGGGAAAATTGATATCGATTGCTGGAATGAAGACGACCTGATCATTGTTGACCTGAAAGGCCAGTTGGATATTTACAATTCCAATGACGTGCAGAAATTGATCGAAGCCTACAGGCAAAGGGGGTTCAAAAAGTTCGCCGTGAATCTGAAGGATGTGACCTATTTAGACAGCTCAACCATCAGCGTATTTATCCATTGTTTTCAAACCCTTGAAAAATCTGAAGGTAAATTTCTGCTCGCGGGCCTTCAGGGTGCGCCCCTGGAAACATTTGACATGGCCAAACTCCACGATGTGTTTGAACTTTACCCCGACATCACCTCCGCCATCAAAAGCCAAATTTCGGATTTTGACGGCGAATAATATCTCTCTCCCCTCCTAATCTCCTAATCATTTCCAGCCTGGAAAGCCTGTGCGATCTAATATAACATTCCCGGATTGACCGGATTTCCCTAAACAACGGCCCTCAACTAAACGTTTGACCGGCTTTGATTTTGTGCTACCGTTAGCGGATGACCTTGGAAAGACGAGGAGCGAGCGGAAACCGTTTGGAGGCCTCAATGGGTGCAAAAAGGGCTTTTGGAAGTATTCAAAGAAATTTTACTCTACTGTTGGTTTGCACGGCGCAAATGATGACATTTGCCGGGACTCTTAAGGCCCAGCCAGGCCAGAACCCCGCCTTGCTTACTGGTGAGAAAGAGGTTGTTATTCCCAAAGAGCCGGGTTGGAAGGATCCTTCTTACCGTGGCTGGGAGATCATGAACATCACGGGTCTGATTGCAACCTATTATGATTTGGATTTGGACGGAAAACTTGACTACATGGTCATCCGCAAGATTTTACAGAAGGCCACTGCCGAAACAACCACTATCGAACAAGCCATTGCCGTTGCGAAAAGCCAGGAAATGAGCGTATACTTTTCACATCCGGTTATTTATTTCACCACCAGGCATCCGTTGTTTTATTGTAAAGGGGTCGATTACAGGCGCAATTGCAGTGACATATGGGTGGATATCGCAGAGGATGGTTTGAATGGCAATGAAGAGTTATACACCTTATCGACCCCCAAGCTCGGTGTCCGTTAAAATTTTTTTTACCTTTTTGATATTCGCTTCCCTGTGCCTGTGGTTTTTACCTGACCGGGCGTTGGCAATTAATTCTGCCGATCATCAGGGCCACACCGCCAACAAGGTTTTCGACTCCTCCGAAAAACATTCCCCCTCTCCATCGCATGCGCATTCCGGTTCCGACAATAAATCTCTCGGAGTTACCGTTTACAAGCACATGTGCGTTTTTTGCCATGGGGAGGATGGAAACGGCGGCGGCAAAGCCACGGCGTATCTTTACCCATGGCCAAGGGATTTCCGTAAAGGCGTTTTCAAGCATCGCTCAACACCCACGGGTTCCCTGCCTCTCGATAAGGATATTTACCAAACCATAATGAGGGGGGTTCCCGGAACATCCATGCCTGCCTGGGGCAACGCCCTGACCGAAGATGAAACCTGGTCGGTGGTGCAATACATCAAAACATTTTCCACACGGTTTGGGAAGGAACTTCCCAAAGATCCGGTGGCTGTTACACCTGCGCCACCCTCAACTCTGGAGCGGGTCAAGCGGGGAGAAGATCTTTACGCCGAGTTGCGATGCTCCCGCTGTCACGGAACCGACCTGAAAGGAGACGGCTCGCTGGCTGACCAGCTTTACGATATTTGGGATCACCGTGCTTTTGTTTACGATTTGACCAATCCGAATACCTTCAAGTTTGGGTTTGAAAAAGAGGATATCTTTCTTACCCTGACTACCGGACTCGACGGCTCCCCCATGAAGGCTTACAATCATTTGTCCAATCAGGAACGGTGGGACCTTACCCTTTTCATCAAATCCAAAATTCAGACAGAGAAACTGCAAAAGGCGGGATATGAGACCGATCTCAAAACAAAAGTCATTGATGAAGAGATCGACCTGGACCCGGACAATCCGATATGGAATGACGTCCCGGTGCATGAGGTGCACATGATCCCTCTCAGCGCCAGGGCCAATCCTGTGAACCGGATCAAATTTCAGTCCGTGGTCAGTGACGAAGGGATCGCCTTTCGTTTGGAATGGGACGACCCCCTTGCCGACCGCACCGCCAGCCGCCATCAGGATTTCAAGGACGCCATCGCCATGGAGTTTGCTCTGGGAGATGTTTTGCTCCACAAATTTGGCCATAATGAACCTTTCTTTGGCATGGGGAACCGTGGCAAGGTGGTGAACATCTGGCAATGGCGGGCCGATTGGCAGACGGAAATCGAAACCAAGGAAAAGTTGGAATACGCCACTATGGGAATGGATATGGATACGATGATATTCGGCGGCGAGGTCAATCCGGTGGACGCCCTGAACCCTTTTCGGGACGTTCCGGTGGAAGAATTGAACGCGGAAGGGTTTGGAACCTTGACGCCTCAGCCTCAAACCAAGCAAAATGTTCTTGGCAAAGGGGTGTGGAAAGATGGAAAATGGCAGGTTGTTTTTTATAGGGCCTTGGAATCTTTGAATAAATGGGATATAAAGTTTCAAAGCAAACAACCTATTTTGATAGCATTCGCTGTTTGGGACGGCGCGCATCAGGATAGAAATGGACGCAAGGTGGTTTCCATGTGGCAGAGGTTCCACTTTTCCCAATAGGAATTTTGACGGCATATTGGATAAAGGGCGCCATCACAAATTTTGTCTTGCCAGAAGCCTGACTTTTGAATAAAAGGATAGGCGATAGCAATTACAAAAAGTATTTTATTATTAAGGATTCTATTTTAGTAACCACAAGTTTTGAAATTTTTCTTCTGGTTCGTGTAGAACCGGAGGACGAAAAGATTTTCTTGAACCGATGGGAGGTGCGTCTCATGTCTGAAGACACCGGAGACAACGAGGAAGAACTCAAAGAAGAAACGGTCGATTCCGAGGAGTCTGCTGTGGATGAAGGAGAAGACACCGCCTTGGTGGAGTCTGAGGAGACGGACGAGGTTGATGAGTTTGAAGAAGATGAAACTGATGAGATGGAAGAGGTCGAGGAAGAAGTTGTGGCTGAAGTGGGAGCCTGTCTTATCCTCGGTCAGGGTGAGGCGTCCATGGTGTTGTCCAACCGGGGAGCCGATGATCCTGGCGACAACACTTTGTGTGAGCCGCAATTTATTACCAGGTATGGCGACTATTTTTTTGTTTCCGACCGTGGCAATCACAGGGTTCTGGTTTGGGAGCAGGTCCCTGAAGAAGATGGAGAACCTTCGGGTCTGGTTCTGGGACAGGAAGATTTCGCCGATTGTCTGGAAAATCGGGGACTGAGTACAACGCTGGATGAAATGACCTCTGGTCTGGGGGATGAAGATCTGGACGGGTTCACCATCAGCAAGGCGCAAGAAGATACGCTTTCCCAGCCAGCGGGCATCACAGTAATTGACGGTAAATTATATGTGGTGGACAGCGGCAATCACCGGGCTGTCCGTTACGCGGGCTTGCCAACAGAGGATGGGGAAATTCCAGCTCTCGTCCTGGGGCAGGACAATCTCGATTGCAATGAGGCCAACCGGGATGACTTGTGCGGATCGGGCGCCCTGTTTTTTCCCATGGGCATTTGTTCGGGCGATGACCAGCATGTGTTCATTGCCGATAAAGACAATCACCGCGTATTGCTGTGGAACAAAATCCCCTTCGGCAATGGGTGGAACGCCGATCTCTGCCTGGGGCAGGGGGGAATGGACGAGAGAGAACCCAACCGTGGGGAATTCGATAATGTCGGCGCGGACACCCTCAGTTTTCCCACTGGCGTTTTCTGGGATACTGAAAGCGATAAAGTGTTTGTGGTCGATCAGGGGAATAACCGGGTGCTGATCTGGAACAAGCTCCCCAACGAATTTGGCCGGGCGGCGGATGTCGTCATTGGGCAGGAAGATTTCCATGGAAGAGAACCGAACTCGGGCCTGGGCCGCAACCGATGCAACGACAAGGGGCTCTATTTCCCGACGGATGTCGTGTGTGGCCGGGCGGGTCTGTTCATCTCCGATACGGAAAATCATCGGGTTCTCTACTGGAAAGAAGTTCCCACGGAAAATGGCCAGCCCGCGGATTTGGTTCTGGGGCAAAAATTCTTTACCGAAAATAAGGCCAACCGCGGCAAAGATCCAACAGGTTCCACCTTCAACGATCCCTTCGGTTTGTATCTGGAAGAAGACCCTGACGAGGATTGGGATGAAGCGGAACTGGAGGAAGGTGAAGAGGGTGAGGAAGAACGCAAACCCAAGTTCAAGCTCTATGTCGCCGACCGGGGAAATTCCAGGATCGCCATTTGGGATGAGCTTCCACTTTCTCCACAAACTGAGGAGGAAGAAGAGGAAGATGAAATGCTACAGGATGATCCCAGTGCTCTCATAGGAGAGGATACAGTGGATGAGGACTACTGGGACGAGGAAGAGGCAGGGGAGGGCGAAGGCGAAGGCGAAGGTGAAGAAGGCCCGCCGAAAGAAATCCCTTCTGTCTGACGCTCGCCCGCTAACCCCCACTACGTGGGGAGGACGCTTGGGCCTGACACTACGCGAGGCCCTAAAAACATACAAGGGAGTGGCTTGCGTCGAAAGGCGTGAGCCATTTTTTTTATTGAGGCAAAGCGATGTCTAAAATTGTGATCGTTCAAGGAAGCCTGTCAAAGGATTCCAAAACCGTCATCGTGGTGGCGGAAACGGAGAGGGTTTTGAAATCCAGAAACATCGATTTTGAAACGCTGGATCTTCGTTCCCTGGAACTGCAATTTTGCGACGGCAGGAACCTTGCGGATTACAACGCGGACATGCAAAAGGCGTATCGGATATTGGAGTCGGCGGACGCTTTTATTTTTGGCATGCCGGTCTATTGCTGGTCGATGTCCGGCGTGGTCAAAAACCTGATCGACATCACCGCAGGCGCGCTGGAAAACAAGGTCGCCGGGATTCTCTGTAACGCCGGCGGCAACCGGTCCTTCATGTCCTCCGCGGATTTAATCAATGTGTTGTATTACGAATCGGGGGTGATGACCGTTCACCCCATCGTCTATACCAGCTATGAGGATTTTAAAAACGGCAAGCTGGTCAACGAAAAACCCCTCGCCAAAATTCCCACCATGGTCGATGCCTTGATGAAACAGCTTTCTGTGTGATTGGGAATATACAAGTATAATTTGGTCCATACCATTGGTGAGCTTTGAATAATCTAGAGAAATATTCTCATGTCTCAAGTTTTTCCCCCAAGTCCACATCCCCTGAATATTCTAGAAGTTGGTAGAACTATTGTTGATCGGTTTTTTTCTAAATCGATATTTCAAGAGGCAATTCAGTTGTTCCTATTTCTTCCCATGTTTTTCCGTCCACTCCTGAGCCAATCTCTGAGCCTCGGAGATTTGGTCGAGGGTCATTCGTTTCTCAATAATGTCTCGGCTTTTACGCCCCAATTCCTCTCTATTTGCCCTTGCAATGTTGAACCACTTATGAGCTTGGACATAATCCTTAATAACTCCCTGCCCCTGGCCATACATCACCCCAAGGTTGTATTGGGCTTTGGCATTCCCCTGTTCCGCGGACAGCCTGTACAACTTAACCGACTCTAGGTAGTCTTGAGTAACTCCCTGCCCCTGGCCATACATCACTCCAAGGTTATTTTGGGCCATAGCCAGTCCCTGTTTCGCAGACTGCTTGTACCACCTCACCGCTTCCTTGTAGTCTTGAGGAACTCCTTGTCCATTTTCATACCTCCGTCCAAGGTTGTATTGGGCCATAGCCAGTCCCTGTTTCGCAGATAGCCTGTACCACCGCACCGCTTCCTTGTAGTCTTGAGTAACTTCCAATCCATTGTCATACATCACCCCAAGATTGTATTGGGCTTCGGCATCCCCCTGTTCCGCCAATGGTTTCAACTTCTCAAATGCAGTCTTGTAATCTTTTCGACCGAAAGCATCCAATCCATCCTGAAAGTCATCCGCATAAAGGGGAGTGGATATAGGGAAAAGCAGAAAAGGCAATATTAGAAGAATCAATTTCTTCATGAACCACCTCGAAGGTATCGGGATGCAATCACTCTATTTCAGTATGCCGATATTGTCAATTTTTGATATAATTCCAGTCACCTCCCAAAACGCCAAATAGAATGATGTTTTTATGGACCTTTCTCTTGCTCCTCCTTATTCATCACCCCAAGAGTGAAATATGTTTCATACTTTTCATGTCAATCAACGTAATAAGCGATAGCCAAAACCCAACCAACGGCAATGAGCAGTTTAATTATTAAACGTATTCTCATAATAAAAACTCCAAGAACCTATGATTGCACATCACTATTCTTTTGAAGAGATTCCATTTCATAGGCTATTTGGGCTAGTGTTTATCTTGGCCCTGCACCGCCTGGGTTTGTTCAAACAGCTCGGCGAGAGCTTCCAGACGACCCACTGTATCGAGAATATCATGCGCCAGGTCGGAATTTATACGGACCGCATCGTTTATTGGAAAAACAGCGATCAGAGGCAACGATGGGTGGGAACGGCTCTCCGGGAAATCGAACCTGACTTAAGGAAGGTCAAAGGTTATCGTCATCTCCAGAAACTTAGAGAAACCATGAAAACCCTTAACTCTAAATACA
>JADFGI010000476.1 GCA_022567815.1 Nitrospinota bacterium | reverse complement strand
GCCAGCGCCCGCCCGTCCTCCAGCATCAGCACCGGAATGCGCCCGTTGGGGTTGAGGGCCAGGACCTCCGCCGTGCGGGTCTCGCCGCGCAGGATGTCCCGCTCGATCATCTCGAAGGGACGGCCCAACTGGCTCAGCAGCAGCCGCACCTTGTAGCCGTTGCCCGAATCCAGATAGTCGTACAGCTTCAGCATGGCGTCACCTGTGCGGGGTGATCGAGCAAGGGGATGAACTGGAATAGACGCCGGGGAGGGCGCACGTCAAGCCGATGGGTGAAATGGGTTCGATTTGGCGGAAAGGCCGCCGCGGCTACCGCCAGGGCGCGGTGACGCCGGGGGAGAATGCGGCTGCCGCACCACTGGAATCCGTCAAATGGGTTCGTTTCGCGGAATCGCTTATATTCGGGTATCTCTCTGTTTTCATTTACTATATCTATCACATCTTGATGGAAAAGTCCAGGGAAAAGTGGGGGGGGGGTAAAGCGAGGGGGATCGGGTCGGGCAGGGGATCCTCATAGACCGGCCAGTTCCGTGGTTTATGAAATCGGGTCGATGTCCGGGCCATGAAGCACAGCGAAAGGAAATTCGGCGAGCAATTCCAGCGGGGCTTCTTGGGCTTTGGATTCGGCGTGCATTCGACTTTCAATATACGCTGTTTGTTATTGGCCCAACCGCCCAATTTTAGTTGACAATTAGGACTTTAAGTCCTATCCATGGAATGGAGGTTCGGCCTTCGGATTGTTTCCTTTAGGGAGCCGTAGCGGAGGCTTTACCTCCTTCATTTATCGTCCTTCGAAAGGATCAGGCACATAAACAATGCCGTGTTGGTGGTGTGACATACCATCACGGCCCCGACCCTCTCCCCGATATTGCAGCCGGTTCAACCATTCTTCCGTTTCTAATTTAACTTCCTCCCTGGCAGGCGCAGTCATTCCGTACGGAATTCGAAACCCCCAATTAATACTGTAAATACAAACATCCGCCACCTGAACCGGGTAAACCATTTCGGAAGAAACAAAAATTGGCGAAGGGACTACTCTTTCCGCCCTTATTTTTCCAATTGTTGTACGGGAAAAATATCTTTCAATTCGACCGACAAAACGCCGGTCATCGGATTTATCTGTTTCATCCATCACCAACAGCCCTTGTTCGTCTTTGTCTACCAGAAAATTATAATATCGTTCCAACAAAAAAACTTGATCCTTCCGTAAATATTCATTTGCCTTATATGTGTCGGGCTTTCTTTTTCCTCTGGGTATTACCGAGGCAAAAACAACCGCTTCATGATCGACTAAAAGTTGGAATATTCCCCGCACCATCCTGATGCTGGCCTGCCCATATGACGTAAATTCAAAATCCCTGGGTGTTTGCCCGCTAATCGATTTCTTTAAAAATGATACACAATTTGAACGACGCAGTGCATCATCGTAGGCAGGATGCTGAGCAGCCCACCTAAACCTTTCTTTGTCCAATAACTTGTGACCTTTAATTTCCGATCCGTAGCGATGCAGTAAATCGCCAAAGCATGATTCCTCCAATGACACCAGTGCCCGTATAAATGGCCATATTCGTTTGGCATGGATGGCTATTCCACCTCGAACTTCGTAAGGGCAATTTCGATGATCGTGTCCACTTTCATCCATGAATAACAGATAACTCATTGGGCTTTTTCTTCTTTTTTTATTCCAGGTCGATGTCCGGGCCGTGGGTCACCGCGCACCCCGGTTTCCGGAATCATTCCAGCGAGGCATTTTCGAAAGTGGATTTTGTGTGCATTACAAATAACGCTTAGGAAGAGTTGAATGTCATGAAATGCCAAGAATTATTTTGAGGTTTTTTGAAGATTTTGAATTTCTTCCCGAATTCAAAATTCCAGGAACTGTTATTTGGCTTGGCAATTTTGTATCTTTTATATTATATAGATTTTGATTCTTAGATAACGCAAATCCAATAAACATTTTTTCCAGGAATTCAACATCTGGATAACCATTTTTTGAATTCGATGGCCTTGAGAATTTTCCTGTGTCGGTT
>JADFGI010000475.1 GCA_022567815.1 Nitrospinota bacterium | reverse complement strand
GTTGGTCCCGAACTGGGATTGCGTTGCTTTGCCCGCGCAGGCGTTTAATAACACCAGTCCCGCGAACAGGATTTGGGACCTTTGCGGTACCGGGGACTGCCCACCTACCCTTCCAGGGAAGCGTTCAATATTTTTTCCGCTTTTTTTACGCCCAAGGGACCGGAGGGGAAGGACATCATGAAGGTGTTCATGGACCCCGACCGATCCCACCTGATCACCTGGACGCCCAAACCCAAACCGCCCTGGCGTTATTTCAGCCAAAACCACAAGCTCACCTTAACGGTTCAGGATAAATTCCTCTACAAAGTGACGGCTCATGACGATCCCCTGGGGATTCCTTATATCAATTGCTCCCGTGGTGCAAAACCTTCCTGCCAGCGCGAACTCCAGATGGGCCACAATTCTTTTGTGCTGGCAGAGGGTGAACTGGGAAAGGAATATCCTCTCGATCCGTTATGGGATATCCTGCCGCAAACGGAGCCCTCGAAACCACCGGCCAAAATGCCCTTCAATTGGAAATGGTTCTTCAACAATTTTGCCCCGAAAGTGGACCCTGTCAAAGTCCTGTACACGGTTCCCTTTTATCCCGAGGGGGCCAATGAAATTGAAGAAGCCGCCCTCCAACCGATGGTGATCGATCAGATATTTTATTATCTGGAAATGTCCCCCGGGATGCCGGCAAAACTGGAAAAAATCGATAAAGTGCTCATTCACACCTTCGACTGCGTGATCGCCGGATGTGTCGATTGCACCAAGGACCGGCAATACACGGTCCTGTACAGCGACCCGGAATTCGCCCAGAAAAACGCCTGCCTTCTATGGAACTACGCGTCCTCACGCAATCAGTTGGACAATATGAGCAAGGTATCTTTTTTGCCGGAGAAGGATCACCTTGCAGACGCGTACAAGGAAAAATACGGGCTCATTTTCAAATGGATTCCCTTCATGTATTTCCAGGATCGCGAAGCCTGCCAGAGCATGTTGCAAGGTGTGGTCGATGCTCTATTGCCGGATGGCGTCCTGTTCCTGGTTGGCCCCAAGCCCATACAGGGCCTGTTCGATCATTTTTTTCTGGAGTGCCTGTATAACGATCCGGTCATCAACATGCCGTTTTATCGTCAGCACCTCAAAATGTGCCCGGAAAACCTGGTGAATCCGGAATTGACGGTTTTCATGATCGAGAAAAAACAGATTCCAAAAGAGGAACCCAAAACCCCTCCGCCAGTGGATACAAAAGAAGACATGCCGCAACCCACTCTACGGGGGTTTCGGAGGAATTAAACGGTTCCTCGCCCTGGTTGGAGGATACAAAACCGGACTTTCTTTATTCTTAGATCACTTTTAAATCAAAGGAGTGTCTTATGAAAAAACTTTTCATTCTGCTTTTTCTTTTTGGCCTGACCTCGACTGCAAACGCAGGAATTCATACTGAAACTGTCAAGTACTCGTCCGGCGGAGTCCAACTGACAGGCTTTCTGGCCTATGACGACACCCTGAAGGGAAAACGCCCCGGCATTCTTGTCGTCCATGAATGGTGGGGCCATAACAAACATGCTCAAAACCGCGCCCGAAAACTGGCCGAGCTGGGCTACACCGCTTTTGCGCTTGATATGTACGGCGACGGCAAGCTGGCCGAGCACCCAAAAAAAGCTGGCGAGTTCATGAATGCGGCGTTCAAAAACTGGGAAGCTTCCCAGGCAAAATTCCGAGAGGCAAAGAAAATCCTCCGGTCGCATGAAACCGTTGATGCGGAGAAAATCGGGGCCATCGGATTCTGCTTCGGTGGCGCGGTTTCCCTGCGGATGGCCCGTGGCGGCGAAAATCTTAAGGGAGTCGTCGCATTTCACAGCGCCCTTCCCGATCAGCCCAAGATGGAAAAGGATCAGGTCAACGCCTCTATATTGGTCATCAATGGAGCGGATGATCCCTTTCTGGCTTCAGATACGGTTGCGTCTTTCGTGAAAGAGATGGTCGATGCCAATGTTGATTTCAGGTACATGAGCCTGAAGGGGGTCAGGCACAGTTTTACTAAT
>JADFGI010000092.1 GCA_022567815.1 Nitrospinota bacterium | reverse complement strand
AAAGCCTGCTACGCAGGAGGGCTGACGTTCACTTCGTTCACGAGCCCTGAAAAGCCATAAACCCATAGCACGTCAACATTGGGTCCAGCGTCACGCTGGCGGCGTGAGCAATTTTCCCCTCGCGGGAGCGAGTTTCACCAGGCTCAATAGTGAATACGGCTCCACCGGACCTTCGGACTGAATCCAGACGGTCCCGTTGCCCCCATGCGCGACGGAAACGGATCCGCCGTTTTTATCCTCCATGGCATTTATGCGAAACCGGTATTGCTCACTGGGAGAGATGTATTCCACTTCATCCCCGACTTCCACCCGGTTTTTGACTTCCACTTCCATCATTCCATCGCCTCGCAAATCCAAAACCTGGCCGCCAAACACCTGTGGCAAATCCCCCTCTTGAGGAGAATCAAACCGTTCTGTATCGTGATTGGATTTGGAAATAAAAAAAGCGGAGGTGAACCCCCGGTTCGCGGTTTTGTTGATTTCATCCAGCAGTTCGGGATTGAACGACCGGTTTTCGGCCAAATCGTCGAGCGCCTTGCGGTAGGTTCTGGTTATCAGCGAAAGATAATAAATGGATTTCGACCGTCCTTCGATTTTAAAAGAAATCACCCCGGCGGCCCTGAGTTCTTTGAGAAATTCGATGGCCCTGAGATCCTTGGAATTCATGATATAGGTGCCGTGCTCGTCTTCGTCGATGGGCATCATTTCCCCCGGACGCTGGACCTCTTCAATGAAATAATTTCCTTCGAGCTCTTTCTGGGATGAAGCCTCAGTGCTTTGCCCGCCATTCGAACCGCAGGACGAAGGCTTAGGCTCCTCTCCTTCTTTATAAACATTGTATTCCCACCGGCAACTGTTGGTGCATGTTCCCTGATTGGCGTCGCGGTGATTGAAATAGTTGGAAAGCAGGCATCGGCCCGAATAAGCAATACAAATCGCCCCGTGAACAAAGGACTCCAGTTCCATGCCAGGAACTTTTTCATGGATCTCCAGGACTTCTTCCAAAGACAGTTCCCGCGACAAAATCGTGCGCTGAACCCCCTGGTCATACCAGAATTCCACCGAAGGCCAGTTCATAGTGTTGGTCTGCACGGAAAGGTGGACCGGGATTTCAGGAAGCTCCTTGAGCGCAAACCGAATCAACCCAGGGTCGGACATGATGAACGCATCCGGTTTGGCTTCTGCATAAAAGGCCAGCGATTTTTTGAACGATTCCACCTTGCGGTTCTGGGGCAGAATATTGGCGGTGATGTAGATTTTTTTTCCCTGCCGATGCGTGGTTTCAATAGCCTCCTTCAAAGAGGCATCCTTAAAAGTGTTTTCGCGTGCCCGCAGGGAAAATTTGGGGATACCGGCATAAACGGCGTCCGCTCCGTAAGCAAAGGCGTATTTTAGTTTTTCCGGACTGCCTGCGGGAGCCAATAATTCAGGAATCATAGTTTCTATCTCAATACAAAGGTTTAACAATATTAAAAAAACGCCCATAAATGAGCGTCATCAAATATGCATCATTCGAGGAAGCATCCAAACTTTACACCAATAAAACCCTCGTCCGCAATGCAATTTCAAGAAAATGTCTGGTTCATCGCCTGACGCAATTTTGGGATATCCTGAAACCGGAAGTTTTTGCCTCCAGTTTACTGCCGAACACCGCGAATCCCCGGCTGTCGTGAGGATAATTCCGGCAATTTGGCCACATAAATAATTTTGTTTCAGGATCGCCGATCAAACCGTAATTAAAAATATCATCATAATCCACATCCGAGGGATTGACTGGCGGTTCCTGAGGAGAGATATTTTCCCGGCGAAATTCCCAGGGCGGGATCGCCGATGGATCGACCCAAAGACCCACCTTTTTTTTCCACGCCTGATATTCCAGTTCTCGCAGAGATTCATCGACAGGATAATGGACTCTATAGTGCCAAGCAAAACCATGACGCACCAGTTCCTTGTTTAAAATACGACCATCCGGGAGAATCACCTCGCCGATGGCCTTGCCATAACGATCCGCGGTTTCGTATTTTATATCGACACTTTTTCCCCGCACGAGATCCTCGACAAACTGCCGCGCCTGCCTGCCAAAGGTTTGCCCCGATTGGGGAGCATCGACTTCCTTCAGACGGACCTTGAACAAATTTCCAGCGGTGGTTTCGAAAGTCAGCGTGTCGCCGTCCATCACAGCAATCACTTTCCCGCTCAACACCACTCCTGCGCGGAGGGCGCTCGCCCCGCGAGGGGGGAAATTGCTCACGACGGGCAATGTTTTCTGGTTAGGGTTCGAACTTTTCCCGCTCAACTCCTCTGCAAAACATTCCGTCGCAACGAAAAGGAACCCCACCCCAAGGAAAGTTATCAAAATCCTTTTCATCAGCATTTTTCCCTTCCCACTTTTTGTGGTGGTGGGCCGGAGGTTTTCATGATTCCGGAAAAAGCGGAACCTGAGCCTGTTCCATCTCTGGCGATAGGCTTTTATCGATCATGAATTGCACATCCTGATTGGCATGGATACTTGTGATATCAATGTCCGGATGGCTCGACCGGAACATGCGAAAAACTTCCTCCACAAACGCCTGTCCCACTACAGGGATGTTTTGAAAATCCAACACCACCCGGCGGAATTTTTCCAACCCCTGTAAAACGCGTTTGGCTTGCCGTCGAGAAATATACGGTTCGTCCTCCATCTGACTGAGCTGGATCAGGATTTCGGTTTTGTCGATTTCCGGGGTTTCAGATGGTTTGTCGCTGTACTGGCCGATCACCTGTTTCAAGGTCCGTTCACAATCGAACCGAATCGCCAGAGAAACGCGGGTCCCTTTGGACTTGGTGATTTTTCTTTTTTCCAAATACCAGTCGTCGCCGAGATTGTCCTTGCAGTAAAACAAACCATTGGAAAATATCCCAAACACATCGAACAGTCTGGAAATAATAAATATGCCACGCCCCGAATGGCGTTCAGGAAGCGTCGTGAATTTTCCCTTTGTCAATTGCAGGACGCTTTCACGGATATCCTGTAGACCAACGGCCTTTTGAATGCTTTGGAAAATTCCTTTGCCATCGTCAATGATGCTGAGTTCCAGGGAATCCTTTTTCCAAACGGTTTTCACCACCACGCCTTTTCCCCCGGAATGCTCCAGCGCATTGTTGAAAACCTCGTCAAACCCATAACGGCAAATTTCCAGCACGGACTCTGGAAGGCGGTTGAAACTGGTCTTCAGATATTCATCCCACACCTGGCTGGCCCGGATTTCCGGTTGAATCTCGAAAATCAGGGTTTTGTCCAGCGAGGTTTTTAGGAAATAGGCCGCGCCCTTGGTGGTCCCGGTTTTGACAATTTTCTTGTCCCGCAACAATCGGTTCAAGTGCCGGTGGACGGTCATCCGGGTCACCCCAAAGGCTTCTGCCGTAACAGCCACGATGTCCTTGGGGTGATGGGGAATTTTTTCTAAAATGAAAATCCTGATTTCCTGTGCACGCGTCGCCACCCTGATTCTCCAATAATTTGCAGTGAATTTTTATAACGGAGTTAAAATAGGATTTATATCTATTCCATGAAATTATAACTAGCGACTAACAGATTTATATCTAATTATCGACCCCCTTCATAAATTACTTTAACTTCTTACACACTTAGCTATTTATCAATAGGTTATATTTTTTGGCTGTGGTCTGACACAGCATTGCCTTACCCTTTTCCTCAATGAACGACCCCGTAGGAAGCAAGCGGCCAGCCTGTGGGTTGGATCAAATATTAACGCGCTATGGATTTATGGCTTTTCAGGGCTGGTGAGCGTAGCGTACCCCTGCCACCCCTCTCCGGGGCATGAAGGCAATGGAAAGGATATCACAAGCGTCAGCCCGTATCTCTTCCCCGCTAGCGGGCTGGTGAGCGAAGCGAGCGTAGCCCTCTCTTCCTCCCCGTGTAACGGGGTCCTCCCCGCGTGGCGGGGCGGCAAATAAAATATAAAAAATTGCATATTATTTTAAAAAAACTATTGACAACAAAATTATATGTATATATACTTACAATAATTGAGTAAGATTCTTTGGTTCAAATAAAGTGATTCTAATTCGGAGGCAAGTCATGAAAAATACAGCAATCGTAACTTTAAGCTTTTTGTTTCTCCTGGGAATGAGTTCATATGCTCAAGCCGGCCACACGCACGGGTCTTACGGAGATGATTACACGGTGTATAAAAGCCATCGGACCGTGACCCACTACGGCAACTATAGTCGCAACCATTCATACAGCCATCGTGGATATGGCCACCACAATAAACATTACAAAAGCTCCCATCATGGCTATGGCTCTCACCATCGGCCCAGTCATGTCTATGTGGAAACACATGTGTACCACCACGAGGCTCCCAAAGTGACGCACCGTCAGACATATCGCACCTACAATCAACAGCCAACCTATTATCCGCCGACGCCAAGCTATTCCACCTATAATAATAACTATAGCGGGGATGTTGTGGGCGACACCTTGATCGGCGGCGCGTTTGGCGCGGCGGCGGGTGCGGCTATCGGCGCGGCTCTTGGCAATCCGGGACAAGGCGCCGCGATTGGCGCCGCGATTGGTGGTTTTAACGGCATCAGCCGTGGAATATTCGGTCGCGGATTTCTGTGGTAATGCCGGGAAGTTTGTCTTCCCCTAATGAACGACCCCGCCGCAAGCGGACGGGGTATCCGACAAGGATTATCATTTAAAAGCCGTAGCCAGCGTGACGCTGGACCCGAATGGCAACAGTTTTCCCCGCTATCCAAGATTCTCTGGGGCTCGTGAGAGAAGCGAACGTCTGCCCCGCATCTCCTCCCCGCGTTGCGGGGCGGGGTATGAAACCCACTGGTGGGAATCATCATTTTGATTTGGAAGCGGGAGATTGATTTGCTGGCGAAAAAGAGATTATTGGACGGAGTGGGTTTGAATCGTCCTCTCCCTACGTTTAAATTTAAAATGAAATTGGCAGTTTTGTTGGGCCTCACGCAACATGGCTTTGTGAATCCCGTCAGGTCCGGAAGGAAGCAGCGGTAGCAATTACCTATGTGTGCTGTGAGTTCCCCAACAAAACTGCCTTCAATATCTGGTTTTCTTCTCACCTCAATGGTTATCGTCTGATATTGCCTTATGGAATTTCAGGTTTCCGCGCGGAAATGGCGTCCGCAAAAATTCGCCGAACTGATCGGGCAGGAGCATATTGTCCGCACCCTGGTCAATGCGATTGAGCTGGACCGGGTTGCGCATGCTTATTTGTTTTCCGGAACCCGTGGCGTGGGAAAAACCACCACGGCCAGAATCTTTGCCAAGGCCCTGAATTGCCAAAACCGCAAGGCCAGCGAGCCTTGCGACGCCTGTACGCACTGTCTTGAGATCAGACAGGGAAACAATCTGGACGTTCAGGAAATTGACGGAGCGTCAAACAACGGCGTGGCGGAGGTGCGCGATCTCATTGAGAATATCCAATATGCCGCTTCCTCCTGCAAGTACCGGGTGTATATCATTGACGAAGTCCACATGCTTTCCAAAAACGCTTTCAACGCGCTTTTGAAAACGCTGGAAGAACCACCCCCCAGGGTTATTTTTATTTTCGCCACTACGGAACAGAACAAGATTCCCGAAACCATCCTTTCGCGCTGTCAGTGTTTTGAATTCAAACCCCTGTCGCACAAACAAATCGTTCAGCAGTTGGACCAGATATGCAAACACGATGACATCGCCATTGACCGCCGCAGTCTGGCAGAAATTGCCAAAAATGGGTCTGGCAGTATGCGCGACGCGCAGAGCCTGCTCGATCAGGTCATCGCTTTTTGCGGCAAAAAGGTGACGCACGGATCGGTCGAATCCGTCCTCGGCATCGTGGGGCAGAGCGCTTTGGAGTCGTTTGTGGACCGTTTGATAACGCGGGACGCCGCCGGGCTGGTCGATCAGGTTCAGGAAATAGCGAATGCCGGCAAGGACCTGAACACCTTCTGCCGTGATCTGGTGGAATACATCCGAAATTTGCTGATTGTTCAGGTCGCCAAGGATCCGAAAACCGTCCTCGATTCGCCAACCTGTGACCTGGAGGTTCTTGCCAGACAGTCCAAGTCGTTGGACCGGGACGAGTGGCACCAGATGTTTGCGGTGCTTGCGCGGACGGAAACCGAGATGAAGCGCAGTTCCCTGGCGCGGGCGGTGTTTGAAATGGCGATCCTGCGTCTGGCGGATGTCCGCCCGTTCCGTAAGATCGATGCGTTGATTGCAGCCATCAACCAGGCGGAAACGGAAATTACCGTTGAAGAGACTCCGTTGCCGGCCACGACCCCCCGCAAAGAAGCATCGCCGCCTGCCAACCCGGAGACGGTCGTCACCCCTGTGCCCGCTGTAAGACAGGACGATGGTTCCTCCCCATCCGCGTGGGAGCAAATCAAGAAAGAAATTTCAGAGAAGAAATCCTTTTTTGGGCATTACTTCATGGTATGCGACCTGGTCGAACTCAACGATTCGGTGATCCATTTGCGGGTTTCCGATCCCTACACCAAGGAATTGATCGAAAAAGAAGAAAATATTTCAGCGATTCGTGAAGGGGTCCAAACGGTCTGCCAATGGGATGTTAAAGTGCAACTTTCATTGTCATCGCCTAACGATGGAGAACTGGAAAGCCTTTCGCCAAATAACAGGGCAGAAAAAAAAATTGTGAAAGACTATAATAAAAAGAATAAAATTGCCGAATCCGAAATCATCCAGGAAGCTCTCGAGATATTCGGCGGCGTGGTGACACGCTGAGCCAGCGTGACGCTGGACCCAATATTAACGTGCGATGGGTTTAAAGAATTAATAGTTTTCCCTACAATCCCAGGGGCTCGTGAGCATAGCGAGCGTCAGCCCCACTTTTCATCCCCGCGTTGCGGGGTTTTCCTCCCCACGTAGTGGGGCAGGGCGGATAATACAATATGGACAATAATTTAGGATCGATTTTCCAACAGGCCAAGCAACTGCAATCGAAAATCGGCGACATACAGAAAGAACTGGCTAACAAAACAGTCGAGGTGTCCACAGGCGGAGGGATGGTGAAAATCACCTCCAACGGTATCCATCAGATTTTTTCCGTTCGCATTGACGACGAGCTCATCAATATGCAGGACCGCGAGGTGCTTGAGGATTTGATCATCGGCGCCATGAACGAGATCCATAGAAAAGTCAAGGAACTGGCCCAGGAAGAAATGACCAAGCTGACGGGCGGAATCAAAATCCCAGGGCTGTTTCAGTGATTGTGAAGTATTTGAGGAATATGCGCCAGGAAATCGGCACTCGTTTTAACTCCACTTTATCCAATACGTGAAAAGACCCCCGGCGGTTACAGAACTGGTTGATGAATTAAAGAAACTGCCGGGGATCGGCCAGAAAACGGCGGAGCGGCTTTCTTTTTTCATTCTGCGCGGACCCAGCGAGCGTGCGTTGAAGCTGGCCCAGGCGATAAAAAACGTCAAGGAAAAGATCATTCTTTGTTCCCGCTGTCATGGTATTACCGAGAAAGATCCCTGTGACATCTGCCAGGACCCGAGGCGCAACCAGGCGCAAATATGCGTGGTGGAAGAACCCCACGATGTTTATATTCTGGAGAACATGGGGCAGTATAAAGGGATTTACCATGTGTTGATGGGGGTCATTTCGCCATTGGACGGCATTGGCCCGTCTGATTTGACCATCGAGTCGCTGAAAGAGAAAGTAGAAAAAGGTGGGGTGGAAGAAGTGATCCTCGCGACCAATCCCGATATGGAAGGGGAATCCACCGCCGCGTATATCGCCAAGGTTTTAAAACCCTGTTCCGTCAAAGTGACGCGAATCGCACGCGGCCTGCCCATTGGATCGGACATTGAATACGCCGACTCCGTGACTTTGATGAAGTCGCTGGAAGGGCGTAGCGAAATGCCGTAAACTGGGAGACCAAAACCGCTTGACAATGGCGCGGAAATGAATTAATTTTCAGCCCTTTCAGGAAAAATCCAAAACCTTAAGGGCATCTCTAAAAATGGTTCCGGGCCATGAGCGGCCCATATGAAATATGGGCCAGCCAGCGTGACGCTGGACTAATTTTTACAGGTTAGTAGTTTATCGCTGACGGTATCCTTGATAGTTCTGAATATTATCCTCCCGCCGGGGAGACCTTTGCATAACCCGTCGTTGCGAGGAGCGTTAGCGACGAAGCAATCCAGAGACTCTGGATCTACCCCTGCGGGGCATGAAGGCAAGGGTGGAATATCACAGCCGCGCCGCTTTGCGGCTCGCGATGACGTATTGGATAGTTTAGGGTAAACTTCATTAAGATTATCGACTTATGCAAAGGTCTCCCCGGCGGGGGCTGAAAGAAAAATATTGAATTATTAGAGTCCCCTTCAAATACCATTCCGGTGTGGCGCAATGGTAGCGCACTCGGCTGTTAACCGAGTTGTTAGAGGTTCGAGTCCTCTCACCGGAGCCAGAATAGAAAAAGCCGACCTTCGTTCGAGGGTCGGCTTTTTTAATGGGGATTTATTGGACTTTGTTTTGGTCACAATACCTCAACCCGGACAACCTCCATGCAGTTAGGAAGTGATGCGAAGTTGAGGGGAATTTTGGCGAAGACATTTTCATACAGTCGAACCGTGGCCCTTTCCTGAGATTGACGTAGCAATCCGACTGCACTGAACGAAGTATTTTTATCTATGTGAAACGAAGCGTTTCGCCCGTGATAAGAGTCTGACACTTGACGATCCCTTAGTACTACGGTTCTTTCGCCGTACATGGCCGAGATGAAGTCGTGCTCCTCGGTACCGAAGAGTTGAAAAGAGTCGAGGTTGTTGAACACCAACATGATAGATGGGGCATCAATCCTTGACCCGGCTTGGGCCTGTTTTCGTGATTTTTCAATCTTCTTTCGTATGTGAGAGCCAACAGTTCTAGAGCTGATTCCATTTGCTGTATTAAACGCAGCATCTTTGTCGATCTGTTTGAC
Organism: Nitrospinota bacterium; assembly: GCA_022567815.1. Lineage (GTDB taxonomy): Bacteria > Nitrospinota > Nitrospinia > Nitrospinales > VA-1 > JADFGI01. The sequence goes on along the minus strand of JADFGI010000092.1, from coordinate 499 downwards.
TTCGACAAAAATAATCTGGCTGTTCAAAAAAATTCTGTAATCAGGAGTTGACTCAGCACCCTCAGGGATTTTATCCCACGAAATATTGTTAGAATTACAAAACTCTTCAAAAATTGATTCGGATTTGTTTTTAACCGTCATTTAATAGCCAGTATTTATTCGATTGTGGGCTGATTGGAACGGGCGTTAATCTTAAACTGCATAACACCGCAACGGGGTGCAGGTGGCGATCTGGTTAAAATCGTTGTCCTTGTGAAGTAGGGACAGGTTATTTTCCATGCAGACGGCGGCGATGATGCAGTCCACGGTCTTCCTGACCGTCTTGCCTTTTTTCCTGCAATCCCGGTAAATCCGGGCGGCATTGAGGTAGGTTTCGGTCCCTTTTGGTTTGTAGATCGTAAATTCCTGAAGGTAGTCTTTTACCCTCTTGAAATCCTTATCTTCCTTGATCCCCTGCAGAATTTCGGTGAGGATTATCTCCTTCAGGGAGTTGTCTTCT
>JADFGI010000091.1 GCA_022567815.1 Nitrospinota bacterium | reverse complement strand
GATGAGACGAAAAAAATCTACCAATTAAGTTACCCTTTGTTCATCTTTGGTTTCCATTCCCGATATAATTTAATGGCCTCGTCATATTGAGCGGGGGTCAATTTTTGTTCCACCTTACCTCTCAATTTAACACCTTTCCTATTACCGTTTACTCCCGCTAGATGGAACCACAAATGAGCTTGAACCAGGTCTTTTGAAACGCCCAATCCCTCATAGTATATGTTTCCAATAAAAAATTGGGCCTTTTTATCGTTCTGTTCAGCCGCCAATTTATACCATTTTAAGGCTTTATTTAAATCTTTATTAACTCCTAGTCCATCGGAATAAATGAACCCTAGAAAATGCTGGGATCCTTTACTGCCCTGTTTTGCAGATAGCAGAAACCATTTTTTGGCTTCCTTATAATCCTGCTCAACTCCATGCCCCCTGAAATACATGTTTCCAACGAAATATTGAGCCCTGTAATTTCCTTTGTTCGCAACGATCTGATACCACTTCATCGCTTCTTTATAATTTCTGGGGATTTTATCCCCCTTGTAGTACATGCGTGCGAGGGAATATTGGGCGGAGATTCTTCCTTTTTCAGCATCGGCCTTTAATTTTATTAATTCTTCCTCTCCATTTGTGCACGATGTGGCAAGAGTGGCAACAAGGCAAAGAATTAACAAGTAATTTGGCAAGCGTTTAATTTTTGCCGATTCAAAAAAAACCATTTTTATTCGCGAGTGTTTGGGAAATATTTTTTCGTTATGGTATAGAAAGATAATACCAACACAGGACAAACTAGAAGCGCACTTTATTACAAGTTAAGAAAGTGTGCAAGATGAAAGGCGGAATTGAAGGGTAAATGTATTAAAATCTGCCAGGAAGAAAGGCTTCCTGAATCTTTTTGAAATCGCAGTCTCCGTTCATTATTTTGTAAATACCGTCCTGGCTCAGGGTGACCATCCCATCTTTTAGAGCCTGGTTGTGGACCTCTTCAATGGAGGCTTTCTGCGCGATGAGCCGGTTTAGTTCGGGAGTCCTTTCCAAAACTTCCTGGAGGGCGATTTCGCCGGAATACCCCGTGAAGATGCATTGCTTACATCCCACCGCTTTTTTGAGCGTTAAATTGTCGTTGTACTGGAACCCCAGATCGGCAAAATTGTTGTTCCCGTAAAACTTCTCTAGCATATCGAATTCTTCCTGGGAAGGATGATAATCCTCCTTGCAGGCCACGCATAAACTGGGAACCAGCTTTTGCGCCATTATCAGCAAAAATACATCCGCGAACTGGTTGGAGTCGATATTCATTTCCCGTATTTTTCGGATGGCGTCCATTGTGGAATTGGCTTGCAGAGAGGAGAAAAATAACCGTTCATCGGCGGCTTCGATGCTAAGTTTCAAGGTTGCTGTATCATTAATTTCACCGATCATGATTATATCGGGATTGCCTAATAAAAAGGTTTCCAGTGCGAAGGCATAATTGAGGCCAATTTCCTCGTTGATCTGAATTTGCCGTAATCCGTTTTGTACAATATCCACCGGCGATTCAGCGGTCACGATTTTCTTTTCGGGAGTGTTCAGATGGCCCAAAAAGGCGTGCAGTGAAGTTGTTTTCCCGGTGCCCTCGGGTCCTGTGACTAAAATCATTCCCTTGTTTGCATGGATTCGGGACATGATTTTATCCAGATTGGGATCGGAAAATTCCATTTGCGTTATGGGTATGAAACGGGGAACGGGTTTTCCAATCTGGGAAACCCGGATCATGGCATCTTCCAGGTTGCCGATGGTGGGGAAAATTACGACACTGAGCTCATACTTATTAGACTCCAGGGACCAAACAAATTTTCCGTTTTGCGGGAGTTGGTTTACTGAGGTATCCAGGTTCGCTAATTTTTTAATGTGGTCTATGATTTCCTTTTGAACACTGGATGGAACTTCTTCAAAAACCCGGCATGCGTTATCTTTGCGAAGCCGGATTAAAAGATTTTTACCTTCCATTCCCGGTTCAATATGGATATCGGTGACTCCCTGCCTGATGGCAATTGAGATCATCTCATCGAAAAACTTGTTGCCGGAATCCGGCATTTTGACCTGATCCTCAGGAGCCTTGGTCTGGTATTCTTCATCCACTACGAGTTCCAAAGTTTTGTCCTCAGGTGATTTTTCCGTTTCGGGGAGGTTTGGATTTTCTCCAGTCTTATAAAAACCATTGATATATTCTTGAATATCCATTTTTAATCCAACTCTGAAATCGATATTCTTTTGAGGGAAGATTTGTTTTATTGTTTCTATTGCACTTTTATCGGTGGGATCATTAATTAAAACCACCATTCCAGTGGCGTCATTCTTCAACGGAACCCAGCTTTGATTTCGCAGGGTTCCAACATCAATTTCAAAACTCTCCAAATCCGGCTTAACCGTAGACTCATCGTATCCCGTGTAAGGAATGTAGTAGTAACTTTCCAAAGATTTACCAACATCCTGCGGGCGGAGGTAAAGTTCTTTTACAAGCAAGTCTTGGACATCCGAACCGGATTCCTGGCTTTTTCTGCCTATCAAGGTCAACTCATCTTCCGTTAAAAACCCATTAGCAATCAAATAACTGAATTTCGTTGGTTTTTGCTCTTCAATTTTTTCCATATCATTACTTTGACCGACTGCTTTTTCGTTGCCGTGTTTCCGTTCTTCCAACTTGACCAAAGCCAACCCCATCACCAATGCAATTGCTTTAGCCCGGATAAAATCAGTTTCGAGAAAGGGATTGGCATCATTTTTATTGACGATTTCCATCACCCCTACCAATTTGTTTTTATGCGGCAAGGGGATCAGCATCATGGAACGGGTTTTGAAACCAGTTTTATTATCCCATGAGTCATCGTAACTCAAGTCTTGATGATGTTTTGTGAGTTCTTCGTTTGAATGGACATCACGAATATTCAGAGGTTTTCCGGTGGCCGCTACATACCCTGCCAGATTATTTACCGAAACCTTGAAGTGCATCTCTTCCAAAGATTGGGAACGGAAGTTTTGGGAATAAATTTCTTTTTTTGAACTGTCGTAGGTGAAAAGAGTTGCGGACTCACAATCGAAAATATTCTTGATGCTGTCTGTCAGAGAGTCCAGCGATGCGTTGTTGAGATCAATATTTTTTATTTTGGAAACGAATGATTCAAGATTTCCAGAACCATTTGGCGGGTTATTTTTTATAGTAGGAGTGTTTTGGCTGTTTCCCATGATGGTGGTTTAATATCGGCAATCCCAACAATTCCCGGTATTGGAATGGTCCCCGGCGGTTTCCGATGATATTGATGTCCGATGCTATTGATGATTGAAATTGAAAAATTTACAGTTACCCGTAAGATTAATACCATAAATTTTAAAAATTTTGGGAAAAAATAAGGAGGGAAAAACAACGGTCTTTTTAGAAATACGGTAAACCTATATTTTTAAACGGTTAAATAATACAAACGGCTAGGACTTGTTTCAGGTCACAGTCACCCTTAAATACTTTTTGGATTCCATCTTGTTTGAGGGTGCTCATTCCTTCCTCAATAGCCAGGGTCCTGAGTTCACCTGCCGATGCCTGTTTGACGATCATCCGTTTAATGGCTTGAGTTCCTTCCATGAGTTCATGGATGGCGGTGCGTCCCGCATAGCCGGTGTCACCGCAAAGCTCGCATCCCACTGGTTTTCCCAGAGCCAGGCTACTGTCGTAAGAGATGTCCAGCTTTTGAAATTGTTCCTCGCCATATTCATTTACAAGGGTATCGAATTCTTCCTGTGAGGGATGATAATCTTCACGGCAATGTTTGCAAAGGGTTTTGACCAGCCGTTGGGCCGCGATCAATATTAAGGAGTCGGCAAAATTTAATGGGTTCATTCCCATGTCCAACAACCGGGTGATAGTTTCCGGCGCGGAGTTGGTGTGGAGGGTGCTGAAGACCAGGTGGCCGGTCAATGACGCTTCCAAACCAATAGAGGCCGTTTCTGTATCGCGCATTTCACCTACCATGATGACATCGGGGTCGCACCTGAGAAACGACCGCATGGCGCGAGCGAAATTCAAACCCTTTTTCTCTAGCGTTTGCACCTGACGAATGCCTTTTTGGGTAATTTCAACCGGGTCTTCCACGGTCCAAATCTTTTTCTTTGGAGTGTTGATGGAACCCAGGCAGGAGTGAAGGGTGGTGGTTTTCCCTGAACCGGTGGGGCCCACGACCAATATCAAGCCATAGGGTTTGGCAAGACTTTTATGAATCAATTGAAGGTTCTGCTCGCTAAAATTCATTTCATCCAGGGGAAGCTGTTCATTTTTTGCGAGAATTCTCAATACAACATCTTCATTTCCTCCCACCGTGGGGCAAGTGGCCACACGGAATTCAATATTGTTCCTTCCGTATCGGATTTTAAATTTTCCATCCTGGGGTACCCGTCTTTCTGCTATGTCCAATTGGGCCATTATCTTGATCCTGGAAACAATGGCATGTTTGTAGAGGAAAGGAATTTCCTCATAAGTTGAGCATTCCCCGTCTTTCCTGAACCGGATTAAAACATTATCTTTTTCCATTCCCGGTTCAATATGGATATCGGAAACTCCACGTTCATAAGCGTCAATCAATACATTATTGACGAGACGGATGATTCCGCTGTCGCCCTCATTTATGTCGTCGGAATCGTTGAGGTCCTCGTCGATAGTTGTTATCAACTGTGTCTCTTCACTTTCATCCTGAAGGTTGTTTAATAAGGAGGACATTTTCTCGGATTTAACAGGTTCAAGAAAACTTCCATTTTGTTCCAAAATGGATGTGAAAAAGTCAATGATGTCAACCTTAAGACCTACTTTGAATTTAATTTCCTTTTTTGGAAAAATATGTTTTATGTTCTGTATCTTGTCGAGATCGGCTGGATCGTTGATTAAAATAACAACTTTTGAATTGTCGGATTGAATAGGGAGCCAAAAATTTTTAGCCAGAAAATTTTTATTCAGTCCCCCTAAAATCTTTTGCGGAAGGATAATTGATTTGTCGAAACCGTAATAGGGCAGATTGTAAAAATTTTCCAAGGATAATCCTAATTGTTTCCGTTTTAATCCCACGCTATCCATCAAAACGGTTTCTAGATCGACATGATTATTTATGGCATTGGCAATGGAAGAGTCTAGTATTCTCCCCGTGATTAAATTATTGTCGATCAAATAACTGAATTTTGTCGGTTTTTGTTTGGGGATTTCCTCTGCTTTATCCAAATCTCGCCTATTCGTACTTCGCCTATTCGTATTTCGTCTATCCGTATTTGTACCCTGCTTGTCCGCATCTTCTTTATCCACATGTGGCTCTGTTGGAGGGAGGTCGTTAGATTCGGAGATGGTTTCTGGTATTGGGTGATTTTTCTGGAGTCTGTCATTATCAAGTCTCATCAGAACAAAACCCAAAGCTGGAGCAATATCCTGCGCCATTTTCAAATCCTGGTCAGAAAATGCTTCGTCGCTTTTTTTGTTGATAACTTCCAGAATTCCGATCAGATTCTGATTAAAAGAAATCGGAACAACGATTATCGAGTTTGTGGTGAACCCCAAAGTTTTGTCCCATTTTGAGCCGTGAGCCAATTGGGGATGGTATTGGGCCAACTCCTTTTTATCTTTAGCATTTTTGATATTTAAAGAGTTTCCGGTGCCGGCTACATACCCAGCCAGGTTGTTTAGAGAAACATCAACTCTGATTTCAGATATCGCATCGGATATATAGTTTGTGGAATATAGTTGATGGTTGGATTGGTCAAAGCCAAAAATAGTGACGGCCTCGCAGTCAAAATAAAATTTTAAATCCTCAATCAATTCGGGAAGAGACTCCTTCATATTTTCCGCAGACTGGACACGTTCATGAATCTCTCTGGTTATTCCCTCAATATGGTTTTGGTAGGAAACTTCGTTTAAATTGTTTTCCATTGCTATTTCCGTTAATTAGAAAAAATATTGCTAAATTGTCCTGTGATATCCGAATTCATACCGAGGAGACCGTTAAAACTTGTTTGAGATCACAATGGCCTTGAAAAACCTTTTGAATTCCGTCTTGTTTTAAAGTCGTCATTCCTTCCTGTTTTGCCAATTTCCGGATCTCATCCACCAGCTCTTTATGCATGATTTTCCGCTTCATTTCTGGCGTTCCCAGTAGAATCTCGTGTATGGCCATTCGGCCTAAATAACCCGTATCCATGCAGGATGAGCATCCTACGGGTTTTTTTAATTTTAGGTCCTTTGTGAATTTAATGTCTAACTTGGCAAAATCCTTTTCCCCATACTCTTGCACCATGATTTCAAATTCTTCTTTGCTGGGGTGATAATCTTCCTTGCATTCCTTGCACAGCGTCTTGACAAGCCTTTGCGCGGCAATCAGTAAAATAGCGTCCGCGAAATTGAGAGGGTTCATCCCCATATCCAGAAGGCGAGTGATTGTTTCAGGAGCGGAATTGGTGTGCAGAGTACTGAAGACAAGATGCCCCGTTAGTGAAGCTTCCAGCCCAATGGAAGCGGTTTCGGAATCGCGCATTTCTCCGACCATGATGACATCCGGGTCTCCGCGAAGAAAAGATCGCATTGCCTTGGCAAAATTCAAACCGATTTTGTCCAGCATCTGTACCTGCCTCAATCCCTCCTGGGTGATTTCAACCGGGTCTTCAGCCGTCCAGATTTTCCTTTCATCATTATTAATATGCCCCAGGCATGAATGAAGGGTGGTGGTTTTCCCCGAACCTGTCGGACCGACCACCAATATCAGGCCATAAGGTTTGGTAATCATTTGGTAGATCCAATCCAGGTTTTGCTTACTGAAATGCATTTGTTCCAGAGGAATCGGCTTGCTGGATGCTAGAATCCGAAGAACAGCGTCCTCATTTCCGCCTACCGTGGGACAGGTTGCGACACGGAATTCAATTTCTTTTCTCCCATACTTCATTTTTATTTTGCCATCCTGGGGCATTCTTTTTTCCGCTATGTCCAAACGGGACATGATTTTTATCCTGGAAATAATGGCCTGCTTGTAAAGATAAGGTATCCTTTGATAAACCCTGCAAGTCCCGTCTTTTCTGAATCGGACCCTGAGGTCATTTTTTCCTGTTCCTGGTTCTATGTGAACATCGGAAACGCCCTGATCGTAGGCATCGATCAGGATTTTATTGACGAGCCGAACGATGGTGCTGTCTGTTTCGCTGATTGCATCAACCGATTCTTCGACGGCATAACCGAAATCAACCGAGGCATCGGCCCGCTCATCAGTGAGGGCATCTAAAAGAGATGATAATTCCTCGGTTTGGGGCGCCGTTTCATCAACTTCTTCTTTCAGGGAGTGGTCGGAAAGGCCGATATATAAAAAATCCTCGATGTCCGCTTTTAAACCGATTTTAAAATCGATGTGTTTTTTTGGAAAGATCATTTTGATGTTGCTGATCTTGTCCTCATTTAATGGATCATCGATGAGAATGGTGAGTTTCGTGGCTGAATACTGAATTGGAACCCAATGGTTTTTAACGAGATAGTTTTTATTTAATCCTGCAAATATTTGCTGGGGAAGGCTAATTGAGTCGCTGTAGCCTGTATAGGGAATCTCATAAAAATCTTGAAGGGATTTCCCGATATCTTTTCGCTTTAACTTTAATTCGCCCAGTAAGATAACTTCAATATCTATCCGGTCTTTTCGCGCTTTGGAAATGGCGTTGTTCAATTCGTCTTGTGAAAGGATTCCATTTTCCACGAGGTAGCCGAATTTGTTCCGCCTCTTTCGGGACATCATTTTTTGATTGTAAAAAGCCAGCGCCAAATGATCGGCAATGAACAGCGCATTTTTTTGATCGAAAGAGTTGAATTTTTCGCCATTCTTTTTATTGCTTAGTTGCAGTATCCCCATCGTCTTATTATTGTGAAGCAGGGGGTAGACCAGCATGGATTTTGTCGTGATCCCGGATTTTTTATCCCAGGATTTGTCAAATTTAAGATCGGGATGGTAACTTTTCAGTTCGTCCCGATTGGAAATGTCGCCAATGTTGACAGGTTTTTTTTCTAGCGCCACGCAACCGGCAATACTTTTATTGGAGACTGGAAGGCGAATTTCCTTAAAGGAAGTTCCAGATTTTATTTTGGAATAAATTTCGTTCTTTGCCAGGTCGATGGCATAGATAGTAACCAGCTCCGCATCAAAGGCATCTATAATCGAACTTTTGAGACTTAGGTCCAGAAGAATGTTATCCAAATTTTTAGCTGAGTGGATTGCGTGCCCCGTTGATCGAACTTTTTCTTCAATTTCCTCGTTTTTCAGTTTGACCAAAGCGGTTCCAAGCGTGGTCGCCAGTTCTTTTGCCTGGCGTTCATCCCCTTCAGAAAACTTCTCTCCGCCGTTTTTATTTATGATTTCAAGAACGCCCACCAGCTTTTTTTCATAGGGTAAAGCCACTACCAATACGGATTTGGTTTTGGATTGAGTCAATTTATCCCAGGTATCGTTATGAACCAGATGGGGGACATATTGTTTCAATTCGTTTGTGGAATAGGCATCTGCAATATTAATAGTTTTCCCAGTGATTGCGCAATTCCCAGCCAGACTATTGGGAGAAATATCCAGACGAAATTCATTTGTTTCTGTCTTGGGAACATTGTGGGAATAAAGCTGTTTGTTTCCATGATCTATGGAATAGAGGATTACCGCTTGGCTGTTGAAAATGGTTTTAAGATCTTCGATCAGGGTTGGAAAGATGCCTTTGATGCTGGGCGCGGATAAGATTTTATTCATCAGAGGTTTGACTTTGTCGCCCGCTCTTCTATCGAATCTTCTTTCCTGTTGCCTTGTGGGTGGCAGATCGTTTCTGGATCTGGCGGCGTTTGAATCCTGATTGGAACCTTTATTCGGGGAATTGTCGCTATTCTGAGTTTCTTTGCGGTCCAGAATAAATGCTAATTCTTCATCGATGGTTGAAATATCATCCTCAGTTGAGGAATGATTCTCCTCGATAGAGGAGTTGGAATGGGTTTCCTGGAAGTGTGAATCATTTTTGAAATCAGGATTGTTTCCAGTGTATCTGGGCTTTCCTGAACGCATTAATTTAGAGAAAAATGCCATTTAGCAAAAAATAAAAATTTAATAAAATGTTTTGGGAACGAAATATCAGTTTACAAGCCTACTGAAATAATTTCAAGGTGAATAACGGTTTACTAGCTAAATTATGGTTGAATTTATTGGTTTTACAAAGATTTTATATATTTATATAAACTATAAAATTTTTGTTTTGTGTAATATTTATGTATTAAATATTATCATAATATACAGAATATTAATTATTTACTAAAAATCTAATGAGTGATTGACTGAAATACCCTTTATCTCCTAAAATAACACAATTCTTAAATTGGTTTTTAATATCATTTAAATAATGAATATCATGGACTGAGGCTTTGCTTATATCAAAACTTTTAAAAACACCTTCAATAGAACAAACTGCATGGATTTTGTAACC
>JADFGI010000474.1 GCA_022567815.1 Nitrospinota bacterium | reverse complement strand
CCCTTTTACAAATTTTGCCACGCTTCCTCTTCTTCAGGCTTGAGCCAATCTTTGGTCAAGGAAGATTCACTGGCAATCGAGAGATGCATTTTTTCCAGGGACTTTTTGCTTTTCAGAAACTGAACAAAGTCGATCAACTCATCCAGAATGGGTCCGGAAACGTCTTCAATTTCGTTTAGAAGTAATTCCGTTTTGTTCAAGTTGTTAAACCTCCATGGAAGATTTCAAAGTATCATTAATCATACTTGATTGCAATTTTCTGAGTTAATATGTTCTAAGAGAATTATTTTAAGGGTTTTTGCTAAATATGAGGTGTTTGTGAACGAATATTATTTTAGTGATCGAGAAAATGGTTCTCTTCCCAGACAAAATGAAGAAATTACCGAGCAAGTTTGGTTTGGAATTCTAGCTCTGGTTAATTCTCGAATTGATGATGGTTCATTTGGCAACGTTTATCCTGAGCGATGTGATGATGGTGGAGGGATATTTGGAACCAATTGCAATCTTTTTAAAGCAGCTTTAAATGCAGATATACCCTCTCTTGGAAAAATTCGCTTATTAGAAAACGAAATTCAGCCAGATACGTTATCGATCCTCGATTTAATCGAATTTTGTTATCGCTGTGTCGCCAAACCCATAGAAAAAGCGTATCATTGGTTTTTTAAACACCCTCATTTTGAGTTCAATAAAGAAGAAGGACAAAGGTTATTTAGGGAAGATATTAATCGGATTTTTTCCAGGAACGGCTTGGTATACGAACTGGGTATAGATGGGCAGATCAAACGGCTTGTGCCGCAAGTTTTTCAAAAACCAATAGAATCAAGATATTTCCAAACTGGAGATCGTGATTTGGACAATCTGCTTAATATGGTTGTTCAAAATTCTTGAGTCCTGATCCCAATGATCGAAAATTTGCACTCGAAAAACTCTGGGATGGCTGGGAACGATTAAAATCCATTTATCAAGGTCAAACAGGGGATAAAAAGTCATCTACAAAAAAACTCTTGGATGATGCTTCAACGGAACCAAATTTTCGAGAATTATTAGAAAAGGAAGCCAAGTCTTTAACGGATGCTGGAAACAGGTTTCACATTCGGCATTTCGAAACAACCAAAACCCAGTTAGGCAAGCAGGAACATGTGGATTACCTTTTTTATCGCTTATTTTCACTGATTGATCTTTTACTTCGAAGCCGGATTTGAGTAAAAGAAAATCATTAAGCTAAATCAAGACAAATCGTATTTTAATTTGAGCTCTTTTAACTGCTTGGGATCGATTTCGGAGGGAGCCTGGGTCATCAGGCAGGTGGCTTTTTGCGTTTTTGGAAAAGCGATGACGTCACGGATGGAGTCCGCGCCGGTCAACAGCATGGTCAGGCGGTCGAGTCCGAAGGCGATTCCGCCATGTGGAGGGGCGCCGAATTGCAGGGCGTCCAGGAGAAAGCCAAACTTCAGTTCCGCCTCTTTCTGACCGATGCCGAGGAGGTTGAACATTTTTTCCTGCATCTCTTTCTGGTGGATACGAATACTGCCTCCGGCAATTTCGTTGCCGTTTAAAACCAGGTCATAGGCGCGGGATGAAATTTTCTCCGGCGAATCAGCAAACTTTTCCCAATCACCTTCCTTCGGCGCGGTGAACGGATGGTGCATGGCTGTGAAACGTTTTTCCTCATCGTTATACTCCAGCAGGGGAAATTCCGTTATCCACGCAAAGTTGATTTTCTTCTTGTCGATCAATCCCAACAGTTTGGCGGCGGCCAGCCGGATATGAGCCAGAGCATCGGCGACGACCTTGGGCTTGTCGGCGATGAAGACGATGGTGTCGCCGTCTTTCCCCTTTAATGTTGCGATCATGCGGTCCAGCATATCTTTTTCAAAAAATTTGATGATGGGAGATTGCAGTTCCCCTTTTTGCATCTTGATCCAGGCCATTCCTTTGGCGCCGTATGTTTTAGCCAGCTCGGTGAGATCATCGAGCGCCTTGCGTGATAGAATTTCGGCGCTGTTTTTAATGTTGATGGCGTGTACCTGCCCACCCTTTTTCA
>JADFGI010000473.1 GCA_022567815.1 Nitrospinota bacterium | reverse complement strand
AATGCCGGAAGGGGTCGTTTGATCGTTTCTTTAAATCTTCCAGCCGGGCTTCGGTGAGCGGCTCTTTGGGAACGTCGAACGGAAGTTTGGTGATGATGACGCTGGTCAGCGCTTCCCCCGGTATATCGACGCCCTGCCAGAACGAATTGGTTCCGAATATAACGGAAGGAATCTCCTTGAACCGCTCGATCATCTGAGCGGTGGGCAAATCCCCCTGTTTCAACAGCGGATACTCCCGCCCCATGAATTCCAGCTTCTCATATACCCGGTTCAATACCGCGTAACTGGTAAAAAGAATGAAGGTTTTTCCTCCCACTGCCTCGATGAGTTCCCGGCAACGTTCGGCGATCTTTTCCACATAGACGTCTATTTTTCCGGTCGGTTCGGGCATATCCCTGGGAACATAAAGCAGGGCCTGCGATTCGTAATCAAACGGAGAATCCAGAACCATCTCCTCCTTAGGTTCGCAACCAATGCGTTCCTTTATGAAATCGAATTTCCCCTGCGTGGTGAGGGTCGCCGAGGTCAGGACCATGCGGTCGATTTTATCGAACAACTGCTCTTTTAAAGGACCGGCAATATTGATGGGAACCCCGCGCAGGATAATTTTGTGGAAGCGTTTTTTCTGCTCGATCTCCAGCCAATAAACATAATCGGGCAATTGCTGGTTGAGAAAAGCCGACAGGGCATTGTTGAACTCAAAACAACGGCTGGCGGCGGAGGATGCGTCCAGTTGGTCCTCCGGGGAATGCAGTCTGCCTGCCAGGGTTTGCAGCAATTCATGCAGTTCCTGGAGAGGAACAAAAATGTTGTTGTCCACGACCAGGGGTTTGTACAATCTGAGGACGCGGTCCTTTTTGCCGAACTCTTCCATCAGGCGGGTAAAAAAAACATCCACCGCCTGCCGGACCGTCATCACCTGTTTTCTGACGGCGGGCACGAGGTCATGGTCCAGCCGGGTGAGCACTCCGCGCCGGGTTTTGGGATTGTATAAACGGTCGAGAAAATAAATCAGGTTGGAGTTTGAAATATCCAGACCCAGGAAGGAGGTGGCCGCGTCTTCAATATTCTGCGCTTCATCGAATATCACCGCGTCGAACGCCGGAAGAACGGCGCCGCTACTGGCCATGTTGGCAAAAAACAAATGGTGGTTGACGATCAGCAGATGCGCCCCAAACCATTTTTTACGTGCCTTGAAATAAAAACACGAGTCATAAGTTTCGCAATGCTTTCCCATGCACTGGTCTTTTTGCCTTCCCACCTCTTCCCAGACCGAAGGAAGAACCTGAAACGGCAGATCATTTCTCACCCCTGCGGACGTGGTTCCCGCCCAGTCAAAAATAGCGCCCATTTGGCCGTCTTCCTCCGGTTTCGTGAACAAGCCTGTTTGGCCCGCGCGTTTCATCCGGCGCAGGGAGAGATAGTTTTCATGGCCCAGACAAATCGAATAGCGGAAGGAAACCCCAAGTTGGTCTTGTAACAGGGGAATGTCGTGATTCAGGATTTGTTGTTGCAGGGTCTTGGTGTAGGTGGAGATCACCACTTTCTTGTTGTTCTTCACCGCCCATAAAATCGCCGGAATCAGGTAGGCGAGACTCTTCCCGGTTCCCGTTCCCGCCTCAACAATCAGGTGATGGCCGTCGGTCAGGGAACGCTCCACCGCCGAAAGCATTTCCACCTGTTGCGGACGGTACTCGAACCCTGGCATTCGATTGGAGAATTGCCCATGCTCACCCAGCAAATGATCGGCATCATGTGAAGACATAAGACCCGCATGTTAAGCTAAAAAAACTTTGGGTAAAGATAAATTCCACCAGCCCCGTTACACGGGGAGGAAGCCTGGGCCTGACGCTACGCGAGGCCCTGAAAACATACAAGGAAAGGAGTGGTAATGCAGGATTTCACCAGCCATAAATCCATAGTGCGTTAATATTTGATCCAGCCCTCAGGCTGGTCGCACGTTAACACTGGGTCCAGCGTCACGCTGGCCGCTTGCGACGGAGTCCTTGATTCTCAAATCCTTAAAAATTTCACTGAGGATG
>JADFGI010000472.1 GCA_022567815.1 Nitrospinota bacterium | reverse complement strand
GAGATTCATTCTATCACCAACTCTCAAAAAAAGTTAGACCTGTCCGACCCAGGCAGGGACAAATTCTATGTTTAAGACGGTAATTAAGCTAACGATACTGGATTGCAATTTACAATAAAAAAGGATCTACTAATTTCAGAAATGTTAACCTTTTTTTGATTTAAGTTTTTTTTCAGCTAAACGGGGGGTGAGATAATTCGGACCGTTAATTTATAACGTACCCTTTGTTATCGAAAACCAATTCCTTGATTTTGGCAAGGTTCCCTGTTGGAAATTTACAGATATTGTTTTCACAGACATAAACGGTGGTCTTACCTTCTGCTGTGACTTTGTCTTCTAAAATAGGGAGAGTGGTTTTTAATCCCTGCTGGATGTAAGCGAGGGTTTTGTTGGGAATAAATCGGCTTTGGAGCATCTTTAAAATACCATCTTTTTGTATGGAATTTTTCGATCCAACGACGGCTATCTCTTTAGATCGGTCGAGATAGAAGTCCAGGGCGATCAACATTTGCGTAAAGGCGTTGGGAGCTTGAATCAATAGACCCCCCGAAGCGGCCAGTATTTTTTTGGCCTTGTCCAGATAATCCAGCTCGAAAGTGAAATTGTAAAGCCTGAGAAGGTTCAAGGCAGAGATGGCGTTGCTGTTGGGCCTGGCGTTATCGGTAAATTCTTTTTTTCGTACAGGAAGGAAGTTGCCACCTTCTTCTGAAAAGAAGTAACCACCTCCTGCGGTATCCCAAAACAACTCGTCCTGATTTTTTTGAAGTTTGCGTGCCCAATGAATCCATCCTTCATCAAAATCGGCTTCATAAAGAGCAATCAAGCCTTGAATGAGATAGGCATAATCGTCCAGAATGGCCGCATGTTTGACCTCGCCCGCACGAAACCTTCTGGCCAATTTCCCCTCAGGATAGAGATGGCTTTTGATGAATCGGGCCGCTTTTTGCGCGGCGACCAGGTATTTTTTATCACCCAGCACCTGGTAAGCTTTCGCCATGGAGCCCAGCATCAATCCGTTCCAGGCGGTTAGAATCTTATCGTCCTTGAACGGGTGCACCCGTTTTACCCTGACAGCCAAAAGCTTTCGATGAATCGACTTTACAACCGGATCGGTCTTGGCGTCCCAGGACGTTTCTTTCTGGAGAAAAAAGATATTCTTCCCTTCTTCTCCGAGTTCTCCAAAATTTCCTTTTGGGGTCACTCCATAAACCTTCATCACCCGTTCATATTCATCTTTTGTGAGGAGTTCTTTCAGTTCTTCATTGGACCACACATAGAATATGCCTTCTTCGCCTTCGCTATCCGCATCTTCAGCGGAATAAAATCCGCCTTCAGGCCCTGTCATATCCTTTAAAACATAATCCAAAATCCCCCGCGCTACCGATTCAAACATCTTGTTTTGCGTAACCTGAAAACCCTCGAGGTAAACTAAGGACAAGGCGGCCTGGTTATAAAGCATTTTTTCAAAATGAGGGACCAGCCAAACCCGGTCGGTGGAATACCGGTGAAACCCGCCGCCGAGATGATCGTAGATCCCCCCTCGCGCCATATGATCCAAAGTGGTTTCCACCATTGCCAAGGCGTCCTTATTGCCTGTCCGGTGAGCAATCCGCAACAAAAGCTTTAATTTCATGGTGGGAGGAAATTTAGGAGACCGTCCAAATCCACCGTACTCACTATCAAAAATTCCGACCGCCCTTTTATAAAATGCTTTAAGAATGTCTTCATCCAAACGGGCCGTCCCGGTAGAAATATCATTGCTTCTTTCGATAAACTTGCTGACATTTTTGCCAATGGATTTAATTTTCTCCGGCTGGTTTTCCCAAGCTGAATGGAGGGCTACAAGGATTTTAATAAGTGGGTCGCGTGGAAAATACGTTCCCCCGAAAAAAGGGATTAAATCAGGAGTCATCACAACGGTCATGGGCCAACCGCCACTGCCGGTCATGGCCTGAACCACGCTCATATAAAACTGATCCACATCGGGGTGTTCCTCCCGATCCACCTTGATACTGATGTAACCCTCGTTTAATAAATCCGCGACT
>JADFGI010000090.1 GCA_022567815.1 Nitrospinota bacterium | reverse complement strand
TTGGCGTGATGCACCTGGATGCCCATATCGGCAAAAACTTTAGCGATCTTGTACAGCATGCCAATGTGGTCACGCGCCTCGATGCGAATCTCCGTAAACGGCGTTTGAAGAGTATTGTCCACCTTGACCTTGGGGATGATGGCCGTCGATGCGGTGTTTGCGGTGACATAGCGGGTGCGTTTCGCAAGCAAGGTTCGAAGGTCTATTTCGCCTGCAAAAACTTTTCCCAGGCTTTCCTTGACGTTTTTCCACACTTCCAGGTTTTGCGGATCTTCTCTGGTTTCCGCCACCTGAACAGTGATGATGACAATTCCATCCTTTTTCAAATAAATTCTGGCGTTCCGGATATTCAGGTTTTTAGAAGTCAAAGTCCCCACCAGTTTTTTAAATGCCTCCAGTTTTGCCAGACAGCACAGGGTCACATTGTGAAACTTTCCCGCGTCGTTATATTCATAGTGCAATATGTAGGGTTTTTCCTTGAGAGATCGGATGAGGCGAAGGTGCAGGGCCACCTCGGCAGAGGTCAACGAGAACAGGTAATCTTCCGGAAGCTGATTCAGGTGCTGTTCGATTTCAGCAACCGGAAATTCCTGCTTGAGGACATTGAAAACTTCGTCGCGAGTGGTTTCCGGTTTTTCTTGCAGAGATTCCGGCCGTTTCAAATACTCCAGGGTGCTGCGATACAACTCCGACAGCAAAACATTTTTCCAGGAGGTCCAGGTTCCCGGAGCCACGGCTCTAAGTTCCGCATAGCTCATGAGGTATAAAAGTTTCAACCCCTCTTCGTTGCCGGCTCTTTTGGCGAAGCTCTGGATGATGGCGGGTTGATAGATATCCTGATGGAGAGCGGTTTCGATCATTTCAATCTGGTTTTCGATCAGAAAACTCACCCTTTGCAATTCCAGGGGGGTCAGGCAAAACCGCTCCCCAATACCGGATAAAATCGTGATCTGGTTACAGCTCGTTTGCGACCCGTGATCTTTGCCGATGGACATCAGAAGAAAGGCGAATTTGAGCAGGGATTTTTCAGGCAACTCCCGATAAATTTCAGCCAGCTCCTCGGCGCCGGTTCCGTTGGAGTCCGCCAATTGTTCCAGAAAGCGGACCATTCTCAGGGAATGTTCGTCCGCGGTATAACGATGGTAAAAGTCGTAACTGACCATGCAATGCGCCTGGCCAAACTCCGGCAGTATCTGCCCCAGTATCTCGGATTCATGCAGGAGGCGCAGGCTCTTTACGGACCCGGGGTCTTTGAGAATTGAAAAAAGAAACTCTTTTACCTCGGCACCCTTTGCTTTTAAAAAATCAATATCCAGCAGGTGTTTGTATCGCCGGATATGTCTTTTTAGCTGGATATCAGGTTTCAGATCATTTTCCCTGCAAATGTCAAACAATTTGAGGAGCAGGGTTCTGTCGTTTTGAAAGATCTCCTTGGCATCTCCTTCCATTGAAAGGGTCTGGCCTTTGGCAAGAAACCCGTTGCCCAGAGATTTTTGGGTGAAGGTCGCAAGCGCCGATTTCAAGCGATTTTTGGATTGCCGGCACAGTTCAAAAATGGTGTGCGAAGATTTAAAAATGTTGGTGGCGTGGAGAAAGTAATCCCGCATGAAATTTTCGACTCGGGCTGTTTCGGTTTCAGCGACGTAACCCAGGTTTAAGGCGAGATCCTTTTGGATATCCAGACTGAGCACATCGAATTTTTTCCCCTTCAGGTAATGCAGTTCGTTGCGGACCCGGAGAATGAAGTTGACCGATTCATAAAGATCATTGATTTCCTGGGTCGAGATCATGTCATTCGCGCCAATTTCCCGCAAAGAAAGGCCGCCGAATCGAACCGCCGTCGCCCACAGAGCCGTGTGGTAATCCCTTAATCCTCCAAGACCTTCCTTGACGTTGGGTTCCTGGGCGCAAACCAATCCGTCTTCGGTCCCGTACCGGTCATATTTCTCCTTTAACTTTGACTTCAGAAAGGCTTTTATATTTTTTTGCAGGACGTTTTTGTCGAAGGATTGACCGAATTTTTCGTAGATTCCTTTTTGGCCGATTAAAAACCGCGTTTCTATCATGGAAGTCTTGATAGTCAAGTCCTTCCTGGCCAGTTGTACGCATTCTCTGACAGTCCGACAGCTATGGCCGATTTCCATCCCGATTCCCCAGAAAATGGAAATGAGGTCCCGAATATATTCATCGGTTATTTTATGGAATTTTGCGGACCTGAGAAAAAGCAGATCAATATCGGAAAAAGGGTTCATCTCTCCCCTGCCATAACCGCCCACGGCTACGAGCGCGAATTCTTCCAATATTTTCGATTGGGAATAAGGTTTGATGGAAACCAGAGATGTGATGAGGTGGCGAATCACTTCATCAATGAGACAGGTATGGGCTTGAATGACTTCCCGGCCTCCCACGCCTTGACGGTGCCAGGCCAGGATTTTTCCCTTTTCCTGTTTCAGCAGGGTTTTGAAGGCGGTGAAAAATGGCAGGCGCTCCTTGGGGTCCTCGGGGATTTCCCGGACGGGGCGGAAATCAATCCCGAACTTGTAATGCCCGATAAAATCATTCATCTGGTAAGGAAACCTCGCCGAAATTTAGCAGGATGGCTGTTAACTTATAGTGGATCGAAAGGATTTGCAAATTTTGGGGAATTCAACGGTCGTTTTCAAGAATCGGGGTAGGCACATAATTTATCCCAGCCTTCGCGGAGTTATCAGCCAAAACCAGAATATCATCAAAGCGGCAATTCGGAAAATGGAATTAAGGCCAAATAAATAAGGCGGTTGGCATCCGAGGATTGCAGAGATACCCTGAGGATGGATAATTTTCCCACCAGGTTACAGGAATCAATGTCTCCGTTTTCCCCAATGAAACCATAAAGATGCAGTCCAAATTATCTTGACAAACCCCAGTGAATCATCTAGTTTACCCCGATCCAAATAGTATCAATTTTTAAATTGTTTTCCTGAGAACTCTTCCGGATTAATCCGTACCGGCAACCCATAACAAACCAAGCTATTTTTTAGAGGATAAGTGCAAACATGGCCAATCATGATATTGAACAACCCGATATTATTTACACGAAAGTGGATGAAGCGCCTGAGCTTGCCAGCGGATCTTTTCTTTCAATCATACAATATTTCACCAAGGTGGCGGATATTAAAGTTGGCACGAAAGATATCTCACTTGCGGGCCGAATCATCGCACAGTTTCCTGACAAACTTAAAGAGGAGCAAAAGCAACCGGATGACTTGGCGTTGCTGGGTGAAATTGTCATGAAGCCATCAGCCAATGTAATCAAGTTGCCCAATATCAGCGCTTCCCTCCCCCAAATCAAGGCCGCCGTCGCTGAATTGCAATCCAAGGGCTACAACATTCCTGACTATCCGGAAGCCCCAAAAAATGATGAAGAAAAGGAAATTAAATCCAGGTTTGACAAAGTCAAGGGAAGCGCCGTCAACCCTGTTTTAAGGCAAGGCAACTCCGACCGCAGGGCCGCGATTTCGGTTAAAAATTACGCGAAAAGTAATCCGCACAAAATGGGCAAGTGGTCGAAAGACTCAAAAACAAATGTTGCGCACATGAATGGTGGGGATTTTTTCTCCAATGAAAAATCCGCGGTCATTACAGAACAATCGGCGGGAAACGGTCGCATTGAATTTGTTGCCAAGGACGGAAGCGTCACTGTGTTGAAAGAAAAAATGGTCCTCGACAAGGGCGAAATCGTCGATGCAACTGCGATGAGCCGAAGCGCTTTACGCGAATTCATCAAGCAATCGATTGCAGATGCAAAAAACCAGGGCGTTTTATTGTCTTTGCACATGAAAGCCACCATGATGAAAGTCTCCGATCCCATCATCTTTGGTCATGGCGTCACCGTTTATTTTGCGGACGTTTTTGAGAAACACGCGGATACGTTTAAAGAAGTAGGTGTGGACGCAAACAATGGCCTGGGCGATGTCTATGCAAAGATCAAGAGTTTACCGGAAGCAAAACAGAAAGAAATCGAGGCGGACATTCAGGCCTGCATTAAGAATGGGCCCGATCTGGCGATGGTGGACTCTGAAAAAGGGATCACGAATTTGCATGTTCCGAGCGATATCATTATTGATGCCTCGATGGCGGCTTCCATTCGTAACTCCGGGAAAATGTGGGGTCCTGATGGAGCGGAACATGACACCCTGGCCATGATACCGGACAATAGTTATGCGGGCATTTATCAGGCGACAATCGATTTTTGCCGGGAGAATGGTGAATTTGATCCTACCACGATGGGCACGGTTCCCAATGTCGGCCTGATGGCGCAAAAGGCTGAGGAATACGGGTCTCACGACAAGACATTTGAAGCGGCGGGAAAGGGCTGCATCCGGGTGATGGATGGCGCCGGGCAGGTCTTGCTTCAAATCGATGTCGAAGAAGGTGATATCTTTCGCGCTTGCCAGGTAAAGGATATACCGATCCAGGATTGGGTCAAGCTGGCCGTCAATAGAGCCAGGGCATCCTCAATGCCTGTTGTTTTCTGGTTGGATAAAAACAGGGCTCATGATGCGCTGTTGATCGAAAAATTAAATCGCTATTTAAAGGATCACGATACCGCGGGTCTGGACCTTCAGACGATGAAGCCGCTGGATGCCATGAAGCACGCGCTCAAACGCGCCAAGGAAGGTAAAGACACCATTTCCGCCACCGGAAATGTTCTGCGTGATTATCTTACCGATCTGTTCCCGATCCTGGAACTTGGCACCAGCGCAAAAATGCTGTCCATCGTACCGCTTATTAAGGGTGGTGGCCTTTTTGAGACAGGGGCGGGAGGTTCTGCGCCCAAACATGTTCAGCAGTTTCTGAAAGAAGGTCATTTAAGATGGGAGTCACTTGGTGAATTTTTAGCTCTTTCGGAATCATTGGCGCATTTGGGCAAAACAACCGGAAAAGCAAAAGCTCAGGTGCTCGCCAAAACCCTCGACCGGGCCGCCGGCAAATTGATGGAAAACAAAAAATCGCCAGGCCGCGAGCTGGGACAATTGGATAATGCAGGAACCCATGTTTACTTGACGTGTTATTGGGCGCAAGAGCTGGCCGCGCAAAATGACGATCAGGTCCTTAAAGAGCACTTTGCTCCTGTGGCTAAGGAACTTGAGGAAAACCTGGATATTATTCTTAAAGAGCTGAGTGCCGTTAAAGGGCAGTCCATTGATCTAGGCGGTTATTATCGCCCGGATCCTGCCAAGGTTAAGGCGGCGATGCGTCCGAGCGCAACTTTCAATAAAATATTGCAGAGCTAGGACCCTTTGGTTTGATCGCCTGACAGTCGATCAGCCAGCGTGACGCTGGCTCCTCCGCGGAGGGCGAGTTTGCCTCACGCCGAGAAACATTTTTTCGGGGCTCGTGAGCACAGCGAGCGTCAGCCCCCCTGCGTAGCAGGCTTTTCCTCCCCACGTAGTGGGGTTTAAATTTTTTGAAAACCTCATAGAGGCAAGCAATATGAAAACCACTCGGAATAAAATCACCGTGGTAGGAGCGGGTCAAGTGGGTTCCACGGTGGCCCAGCTTTGCGCCTACCATAACCTTGGAGACGTTGTTCTCGTTGACATCGTAGAAGGAGTTCCGCAGGGAAAAGCATTGGACCTCCAGGAATCCGGCTGTTTGCAAGCATTTGATAGTCTGATCGTCGGCACCAACGATTATAAGGATACGGCGGATTCAGATATCGTAGTCATCACCGCCGGCCTCCCCCGAAAACCGGGGCAAAGCAGGGAAGACCTCCTGACAATCAACGCCAAGATCGTCAAGTCGGTGACCGAAGATATCATGAAGCATTCCCGCAATCCTATCATCATTCTCGTTTCCAATCCGTTGGACGCAATGGTGTACCTGGCCAAAAAAGTATCCAACCTTCCAAAAACACGGATCATCGGGATGGCCGGAGTGTTGGATTCCGCGCGATTACGGACCTTTGTTTCTTTGGAACTGGATTGTTCGCTGGTGGATGTCGATGCCATGGTCCTCGGCGGACATGGCGATTCGATGGTTCCTTTGCCACGCTATACCACGGTTTCAGGAATTCCCATCACCGAGCTCATGAACCAGGAGCAGATAGACCGGCTCTTGGACCGAACGCGCAAAGGCGGGGCGGAAATCGTGTCGCTCCTTAAAAATGGCAGTGCCTTTTTGGCTCCCGGCGCTTCGGTCATTAAAATGATTGAAGCCATTGTCCACGATAAAAGAAGGATTCTCCCCTGCACCGCTTATCTGGAAGGAGAGTATGGGTGGAACGGCATCTTTTTCGGGGTTCCCGTCAAAATGGGCATCAACGGAATGGAAAAAATCATCGAACTGAAACTCACCGATGAAGAAACCGCAGCCTTGAATAAATCCGCCGAAGAGGTCAAAAAAACCTGTAGCGAGGTAGACGCACTGCTCAAAAAGTTGAGTTCCTGAGGAGCAGGATGCGCTAACCTGTCACCCCCACCTCTTGTGGTTTCCAAAAAAGAGCGGGGGGTTTTTCCGGCAGATTTCTACCTGGAAATCTCAAAGTGATCGAATTCCGTCACCCCTTCTGGCTTGCTCTCGCATTCCAAAGTGATGTTCTCCCACATGGACTTGTTCGGTTTCCAGCGCGGATTCGACTTGCCCATTTGGGCTTTATCTGGGCATACGCGATAAATCGTTCCCTTTAAAGTCTGATCCGAGATATCCAGCAAAACAAAATGGTTCATCAAGCCGCGTTTTGCCAAGGCCTTGAGCACATATTTCGGGGCCGTGTGGCGCTTTTTTCCCTGCTGGTCCCCAAAAGGTTTGATGAGCGCTCCGCCACCACCGGAAATTATGTGGATCGTTCCCTTCCCTCTTTTGTATTTTGAAGCTGATTTTGATTTATTAAACGGCAATTTCTTTTTCCTCTTTGGCACTTTCAATTGATGAAACCGCTCATAAGAATGCTGATTTCCCGAAAATACCAGATCGGGTTTCAGTTTGTTCACCTGCTTCAAGACGGTATAGCGTTTGTCAAGATACCAGGCTGTTGTGATGGGCGGCTCATGCAGGGCGACGATGATCCATAAACCCTGCTTTTTTGCCTCCTTGATTCTGGGAGCCAGCCAATCGGTTGGATCTTGCCAGGGATAGGTGTTTAAAATGGCAAAAAAGGTATTGCCAATTATTTTCGTTCCTTCAAAGGGGGCCGGACCTTTATCTGAACCGGCAAGGATGTCAAAGGGGGTGTCCAGGGGATCGATCTTGCTCCAGCACCCGGATGCCTTGGGTTTGCTGATTTTAGGGGGAAGGTCGTTGTCTCCTGGGACGAATAACCGGAAAGGATAGGGCTTCACCAGAGTTTCCTCTATTTCCCGAATATACCTATCAGGACAAATTTTGGGTTTGAATGCAGGCTGATAGACAAAATCCCCCAAATGCAACAAAACATCCGGCTTTTGGTTCCGGATTGCCCTTTGAACCGCTATGAATCCCCAATGAAAGGCGCGTTCACCAATTCCAGTATCGCCAACCACCGCGACACGCAAAATTCCTTCCTTTAGTAGCGGATTTGCTTTGCTTTCCCCTGGCGATTCGGCGGTCGCCAACCCGCAAATTCCCAGTAAAATCAGGATGCCAAGCAGGTAAAGCCTTATTTTTCGCACAATTAACCCTTATATGCAATGTTATGGGACTATTGTCTAATTTAAAGTTTGTTCAAAGAAACTAACTTACCCGAAATTTGCGTAATTTTTTCCAATAAATAGTAAAAACAATGATAACCATTGAATTACAATGAGTTATGCTATAATAACAAAATATTCGCCTCAGGGATGTTATTATTTAGATACGGATATTGCAATAAGGATAAAGAATCATACATATTTGCATCTATAGTTTTTTCAATTTTTATATTTTTTCCTTTAGATAACTTCATTAACATTTTTTTGCTTTGTTAAAAGGATAGTTGTATAAAATTATCTTCCTCATAAAATTTTTGGCACCCTCTCTGCATTCGATAACAAATACCCTGTTTGGGTTATGTTGAGTTAGCGAAGAGTGACCGGTTCCAAAAAAGAACCGGAATTTAACCTGGAAATTAAGAAGGTGGATATGATGCGGCTGATCAATCGAAATGGCAAGCAATTGTTGGTTCTGATTTTAGCAATGGGGCTATCAGCTTGCACTAACAATTTACAAACCAGGGTTTCAGGCAATTTAGGTAAATTGTCTTCCTTGCAGACCATTGCGATTCTACCTGTAGAGGTTCAAAGCGATAAGCAAATGGAAATGGCCAGGGTTTTCCGGCAAAATCTGCACGCCAACCTGAGGCAATCATCTTTTAAATTACTGGAACACTATATAGTCGATAGCCAACTGCAAAAGCATGGCCTGATGGACCCTTCTAAATATGGTGAATTGGATCCCATAGAGTTTGGCGAAGCTCTTGGTGTTGATGCCGTGCTGATCAGCCGGATCAATTATATGCAAAAAACCTATATGCTGATCCATTCTTCCATTGAATTCAGCGTTTCGGTAGAAATGATCGATACCCGAACCGGCGAAATTTTGTGGGTGGCAGAACAAACGGAATCAGACATCCAGGGCATTATGAAAATTCCCACCGGCATTATGGCGGCGGTGATTGCTCCTATTTATCTGGTGACCAGCAAGCTGAAATTGCATGAATTGACCGCTAAAATGGTCAATAAACTGACTTCCATCGTGAAATACCCCCATGAGGCGGATGCGGAAAAAACCTTTGACGAACCAATGATTGCCACCGCCTGGAACGGTGGAGGCGCAAATCAACCCCAGAAAGTTTATTGGGCTCAGGTTATAGGACCTGAACCTGCTGGGAAGACAAGCATTCGATCCAAAGAGTCTCAAAATATATTGAAAGATCGTTTGAATAATCAGATCCCTGTCCCATTTTCCCAGAAAAAACCTGAGACGGTTTTGAAGCAGGTAAATGCCGGGGAGAAAACAGGCTTGCAATCAAAATTACCCAACACCATCGGGAATTATACAAACAATACTTCGGTTTCGTTTTAAAAACGGGCGGTTATTTCCAGTCCCGTTTACCAGCCAAAGCTTCCTCAAAAAAAATCAGTGGTAGCACAGGCTTTTCAGCCTGTGCCTCTAACCTCATCTTTCTAAAATAAAAAGTCTCCCCACTTAAAGGGGGTCAATGAGCTTCCTTTGCCTGGCGAGCATTGACCCATCTCCCGTCCCTTTAGGGGGCTTGATTTTCGTTTAATTTTCGCCTATACTCTTTGGAGTTGGCCCGTGTAACGCTCGCTCCCGCGAGGGGGAGTTTGCTCACGTAGTGCAATGTTTCTTGGCTGAACATATTATCCATTGCGCCGCATTTTTTATCCAAAGGTTCTCAAGCCTCGTGAGCAACGCGCCAGCGTGACGCTGGACCCAATATTAACGTGCTATGGGTTTATAGCTTTTCGGGGCTCGTGAGCATCGCGAGCGAGCCTTAAACTTTTCCTCCCGCGTTAGCGGGTTCCCTTTATGTCCGAT
>JADFGI010000089.1 GCA_022567815.1 Nitrospinota bacterium | reverse complement strand
AAAAGCCGTAGCCAGCGTGACGCTGGACCCGAATTGAAACATCTTTCTTTGCCGGTAAACATTATCAAGGCAAACGATTAGTGCCTGGTGCCCCTACGGCTAGTAGCTACGGGGTATGAAACCCACTGGTGGGAATCAATAAAGAAATTATCCCCGCTGAATAACCCAGATCCTTCCCAAACTTCAAACCTAAAATTGCCAAGTTATCAATAATTTACTTCAAAATATTTCCTTTGGAGGTATATTATTGAAAGGGCTTTAAAACATTCTTTTTTGCCTTCTGACAGTAGAATCCAATTTTGGATGCTTATCATCATGCGAGCAGGGAAAACATTTTTCCATTGTCCGCCTTCTCCCGCCCCAGAGTGAGGTTTTTTTCCTCATCTTTGGAGGAATCATCATGCACATATTATATCCTTTTGCCAAAAGATTTATCGCCGGAGAAAATCCTCAAACCGCTCTCCGGTCGATTCATAAATTGCATGATGCCGGTTTTTTATCTTCGGTAGATATCCTGGGGGAAGATGTTGACTCCAGAGAACAAGCCATCGCCGCGAGGGAACTCTACGTTGAACTGTTAAAAATTTTCGCGCCGGTAAATTTCCCAATGGATTTATCAGTCAAATTAACTCAAATGGGATTGGATATTGATAAGGACTTTTGCCGGGATAATCTCGAAACCCTCCTGACGGCCGCCGGAAACAATACCGTTCGCTTTGATATGGAAGGCTCCGCTCACACCCAACCCACTCTCGAAATGTGTCTGGAATTGCACCCAAAACACAAAATTGTGGGCCAGGCGGTTCAGGCCTATTTATTCAGGACACAAGCCGATGTCGACCAATTGATCGAAAATCAAATCTCCGTTCGCTTGTGCAAGGGGGCATACAAGGAAAACCCATCCATTGCCTACCAGTCCATGGACGACATACGCAAAAATTTTTTGCGCCTGGGATTTAAATTATTAAAAGAAGGAAATATGCCTGCTATCGCAACCCACGATGAATACCTGCTTTCGGAAATTCTTTCCTTTGTTTCCAGGGAAAATATTCCCCCCGAATCTTTTTATTTCGAAATGCTTTACGGAGTCGCCAGAGACCTGCA
The DNA here is from genome assembly GCA_022567815.1 of Nitrospinota bacterium. Classification (GTDB taxonomy): domain Bacteria; phylum Nitrospinota; class Nitrospinia; order Nitrospinales; family VA-1; genus JADFGI01. The sequence continues at coordinate 8,463 of JADFGI010000089.1, read as the reverse complement.
AAACACTCTGCTGACAAAAGGATTCCAGGTCCGCGTTTACACTCCATTTGGCAAGGCCTGGCTACCTTACACGATAAGAAGACTGTTGGAAAAAAAGGAAAATATTATTTTTGTGATGACGCACCTTTTCCGGGAAACATTTGGACTCCGTAAAATCAAATAATCTCCACCGAAAACTTAATAAAGATTTGTCTTTGATTGGGACGCGGAAATTATTCGAGAAGCCGAAGAGTGGTTGAATTGGGCCAGAAGGCAGGGGAAAATCATCGGGACTATTTTATACGATTTACGTATTCAATCGTCTCCCGTGCAGAAGGACCGGTGATACGAGGCAGTACTTTTGCGGCCTGATCCCATTCAGGGCGGTCCCCGGCCTTTAGTAACTCCAGGGCCTGAATGATATTGCCCATTCCGGCATTGAAGGCCCCTGTCGCAAAACGCCAGGCTTCGACGCTGGAAATTCCACGCTCGACAAACTGCTCATAAAAAAACCGCAATTGGCGGGCGGTCGCGTCCAGATTGGATGCAGGATGCCAAACCGATCCTTCTTCCCGATCCTCTCCGGTTCGCAATCCCAAAGCCTTCGCCGAATCGGGCAATAATTGTCCCAATCCCAATCCTCCTCCTGGGCCGACAGCGTTGGGGTCGAATCCTGATTCGTTTTGAATCAATTGTTGAAACAGGGAACCTGGAATGCCCCGAACGCCCCCCGCAAGCGCGGCGAGATCGGGCAATGACAATAACTGTGAGTTTTGGGTTTCGGGGTTTCCCGCATCCAAAAAGACCCGGCTGGATTCAACTTCATAATACCTGGCAACCAATTGGGGATTGACGACACTCTGGCGAGACGAAGATGGGCTGTTGTTTGGGACTTCCTGCCGTCTTGCCTGTTCCAGAATGATCCGGTACTCATTGAACAAGTTGATCGGCTCGGGAGAACTCTGCCCAAGCTGACTCCAGACAGAAAGCCTTTGCATTTGCGCTTCAAGCAGAATCGATCGAAAGGTAGAAACGTCCCGTCCATCGGGACCCCCTCCCTGGGACGCTTTTCCCCCGATCTTTGCATAACCCTCGACGCTGATAGAACTGATGTCAACCATTTGAAGACCGTTAAAACTTTGACGCCACACAGTAGCAATTTAAGTTATAGCAAACACTATGCCGAATGAACTCTATCCGAAAAAAGATTATTTTGGCAATGGGACTTGCTTTTCGGCATGGTACGAACTGCGCACCAAAGGCCCCGCCTCCACATGGCTCAAACCCAGGGATTCACCAATTTCCTTGTACTCGGCAAACACCTCAGGATGAAGGTACTCCACAACTTCAAGATGCCTGAGCGATGGACGTAAATACTGACCAAGTGCCAGAATATCGCAACCGATATTCACCAAATCGCGCATGGTTTTAATCACCTCGGCTTTTTTTTCACCAAGACCCAGCATCAAACTACTTTTAGTGACGAGACCGAATTCCCTGCGGGCGAAATTCAGGGTGTTCAGCGACCACTGATACCGGCACTGGGGACGAACTTTTCCCTGAAGCGAAGGAACCGTTTCCAGATTGTGCGCCAAAACATCCGGCGCCGCCCGGCACACTTTTTCAATGCACTCCGTTTCTCCCTTGAAATCCGGGATCAACGCTTCTACTTTCATCCCGGGGCATTTTTTTTTCACGAGCCTCAAGGTCTCGGCCCAGTGGGAAGCGCCGCCATCCGGGAGGTCATCGCGGTCCACCGAAGTGATAACTGCATAGCCGAGATTCAGCTTGGAAAGCATGTCCGCGACTTCTCCTGGTTCTTCCCGCCGGGGCAATTGCAAATTTCCCGTGGGAACGTCACAAAATCGGCAGGCACGCGAACACGTGTCGCCGAGAATCATAACCGTCAATGTTCCCGCAGACCAGCATTCGCCGATGTTGGGGCAGGAAGCTGATTCGCAAACCGTGTTCAGGGAATGTTTGTGGATAAGTGATTTTAAACGAAAAAATTTCTCTCCCTTGGGAAGTGGAGCTTTCACCCAGTCGGGGAGCCTTCTTTTACGGGGATGGGGTGAATAAACTGTTCTAGGCATGAAAACCGAGAGGGGAAAATTAATCTGAAGGTTTGCCGAATATTTTCAAATATTCGTGAAAAGAAAAACAGGAGTTTTACTTTTCCGAACAGATATTATAATTTTTCAGGGGAAAAGGAAAGTTTTATGATTGAAAACCCGAACAGCATCCAAATTAAGCTATAATTCCCACAAGTGGGTTTTATATCCCGCCCCGCAACGCGGGGAAAAGATGCGGGGCAGACTCCTCCGCGGAGGGCGAACCTGCTCACGAGCCACGAAAAACAAACCATCGCATGTGAATATTGGGTCCAGGCCCCAGGCTGGCCGCTTGCGACAGGATCGTTCATTGCGGTGGCCGCAAAAATAATGGGAAGGAGTGAGGAATGCTGACTGCCGAAGACATCATGAGCAAAACCGTTATCACCGTAGAAAAAGACACTTCTATCAGCGAATTGTCAGAGCTGTTTATCGAATACAATATTAACGGTCTACCCGTGGTAGATGATGAGGAAAAGGTGATAGGAATCGTGACCCAGGGCAATTTGATCGAACAAAACAAGAACCTGCACATTCCCACGGTCATCACCCTGTTCGATGCGGTCCTCTTCCTGGAAAGTGAAAAAAAGTTTGAAAAGGATGTAAAAAAACTCACCGGAAATAAAGTGGAGGATATTTATAGTCCGGACGCTGTCACTGTTTCCGCCAACACGGAAATCGGTGAGATTGCCACCATCATGGCCGAGAAAGACGTTCATACCTTGCCGGTCGTGGATAACGGCAAGTTGGTGGGGGTTATCGGCAAGCTGGACTTGATCCGTGGAATGGCCTGAACAGGCTTATCCAGAACCAGAGGGTTTGGGATGGTCACTTCTATGCCCAATGGATGCGGCGATGAAATCCCTGAAAAGAGGGTGCGGCGATCTGGGGGAGGATTTAAACTCCGGGTGAAACTGCCCGGCAAGAAACCAGGGATGGTCCTCAAGTTCGATGATCTCGACGAGGTTGCCGTTGGGTGAAATGCCGCTGATCTTCATCCCCGCTTCTTCCATTTGAATCCTGAATTGGTTGCTGAACTCATAACGGTGGCGGTGGCGCTCATAGATTTCCCGCTTGCCATAGGCTTTGTACGCATGCGATTGCTTGCGCAATTGACAAGGGTATTCTCCCAATCGCATGGTTCCGCCCTTGTCCCCCTTCGCATGCTGATCCGGCATCAGGTCTATTATCAAGTAAGGGGAGTTGCTGGAAAATTCCGCGCTGTTGGCGTTTTTAAGATTGGCCACCTCGCGCGCGAATTCAATCACCGCGCAATGCATGCCGAGACAAATCCCAAAATAAGGAACTTTGTTAACCCTTGCGTAATGAGCCGCTTGAATTTTTCCTTCGATGCCGCGTTCACCAAAACCTCCGGGAACGAGAATGCCATCGCAGGATTTTAATTTCTCAGAACCGCCATCCTTTTCCAATTCCTCTGCGTCCACCCAGTGCAGATTAACTTTGGCGTTGTTGCCGATTCCGCCGTGCACCAGCGCTTCGGTGATACTTTTATAAGATTCCTTCAAGTCAAGGTATTTGCCCACAATGGCAATATTAACTTCCCCATCGGGATTAGATATCTTCTGATTGATTTCCTTCCACTGGTCAAGATTCGGCTCGGTCACAGGCAACCCCAGTTTTTTGAGCGTGATTTTACAGATTCCCTCCTTATACAAACTCAGGGGAACCTGGTAAATCGATTCAACATCCATTGCCGTTATTACGGAATCCACTTCCACATTACAGAACAATCCGATTTTCTTTTTAATTTCTTTGGAAAGATTTTTCTCTGTCCGGCAAAGCAAAATATCCGGTTGGATACCGATCTCCCGTAATTTTTGCACACTGTGCTGGGTGGGTTTGGTTTTGACTTCCCCTGCGGTTTTAATATAGGGAACCAGAGTGAGGTGAATGTACAGGACATTCTTTGATTTCATATCATATTTGAATTGACGGATCGCTTCGAGGAAAGGCAGGCTTTCAATATCGCCAACGGTTCCGCCGATTTCGCAAATAACAATATCGACATTATGGGCGACTTTCTTTATATGCTGTTTGATCTCGTCCGTGATGTGGGGAATCACCTGAACAGTTGCGCCCAGATACTCCCCCCTACGCTCTTTTTGAATCACGTCATTGTAAATCCGCCCGGTGGTAACGTTGTTGTCCCGCCGCATCGGGGCATGGGTGAACCGCTCGTAGTGACCGAGATCCAGATCCGTTTCCGCGCCATCATCGGTGACATAGACCTCACCGTGCTGAAAAGGATTCATGGTCCCCGGATCGACATTGATATAAGGATCAAGTTTCAAAATCGTAATTTTTAATCCGCAACATTCCATCAGGCTTCCTATGGAGGATGCGGCGATCCCTTTTCCCAGCGAAGAAAGCACACCCCCAGTTACAAAAATATATTTAACGTTTTTTCTTCTGGATTTTTTCTTCAAGGGTTCACCCTATAAAATAAAAATTCTAACATCAAAAATCCCTGCACCAGCCGGTGGGTCCTTAATTAATTTGATCCAACATTTCCTCCACCGCCGCCAAATCCTCTTCCCTGTCCACGCCAATAGAATCCTTGCAGGTTTCCACCACCCGGATCGAGATCCCGTTTTCCAAAATTCGCAGTTGCTCCAGCTTTTCAATCGTTTCCAATTGAGAAACCCGCAAGCACGGAAACTCCATAAGAAAGGATTTCCGGTAAGCATACAAACCAATATGCTTATAGGCCTTCACATCCATATCCCTTGGCCATACACTTTCCCCTTCTTTAAGATCCTTTGTCCACCCATCGCGATCAAAGGGAATAGGCGCCCGTGAAAAAAAAAGCGCATTTCCGCGATGATCCACCACCACCTTGCAAATGTCCGGGTTGGCCAAGTCCTCCACCGAATCGATCCGCATCATCAGGGTGGAAACTTTGATGGTCTCATCACCCAACAGGGGAGCAACGATCAGATCGATATTTTCGGGAGGTATCAGGGGTTCATCGCCCTGAACGTTGACGACGATCTCGCAGTCTCTGGATTCCGCCACTTCGGCCACCCGGTCTGTTCCGGACAAATGATCGCTGGAAGTCATCACCGCGGACCCGCCAAAATCTTTCACCACCTGTGCGATGCGGTCGTCATCGGTCGCAACGATTACTGCTGAAACGGTAAGCGCCTTGTCTGCCTGCTCCACCACCCACTGTATCATGGGTTTGCCGCGTATGATTGCCAGAGGTTTCCCCGGAAATCTGGAAGAGGCCCAACGAGCCGGAATTACGGCAATGACTTTGGGCTCATCAGGCATGCCGGTATATAAAACCTGTCAAATAGGCCATTAAAAAAGGTGTCAGCTCAAACCGCCATTGCAAGAGCTTGTCAGTATGCATGCCGGTTTATAAAACCTCTCCAGAGAGTCATGAATATGATCTTAAGATCAAACAGCAACGACCAGTTTTTTATATAGAATAAATCACATTCAATCCGTTTTTGCAAAGACGTGTTTCCCCGCCAGCCATTCACCTGGGCCCATCCGGTCAAGCCCGCTTTCATCTTTAAACGTAACATATAATGAGGAATCGACCTTTTGAAATCCTCAATAAAGACCGACCGTTCGGGGCGCGGCCCTACCAGGCTCATCTCGCCTTTCAACACATTGAACAATTGCGGCAGTTCGTCCAGACTGGTCTTTCTCAGAAATTTCCCGATCCTGGTTCTGCGCTCATCATTTTCCTTAGCCCAAACAGGCCCTGTCGAGTTTTCCGCCTCTTGCCGCATGGAGCGGAACTTGAACATCGAGAAAACCCGGCGATCCAAACCCACCCTCTCCTGCCGAAAAAATACCGTGCCTCGAGATTCCGCTTTGACCAGCAGGGCGATCAGCAACATCAAAGGCCCGGTAATTATTATGGCAAGACTCGATAAAATAATGTCCGACGTTCGCTTGATAACGATATTCCAGCCGTAGAGGGGAGACTCCGCCAGATTCACGATGGGCAGTCCATCCAACTCCTCCACTCCCGAGTGAATATTCATGTACTGCAAAAGATCAGGGACCACTTTGATATCGACCGTCTCCTCCCCCAAATTATCCAGAATTTTCTCCAACCTGTCGTGGGCTTGAAGAGGAAGAGCGATGAACAATTGATCCACTTCATAATCGCGAATCACTTTTGAAACATCCTGATATTCGCCCAAAACTTTACACTTCTGGAAACTCTTGCCGATTTTTTCCGGATGCCGGGTTAAAAACCCAACCACCTGAAATCCGATCTCAGGATGCAGGTTCAACTTTTCGACAACCGTCTGCCCCAGTTCTCCCGCCCCGACAACCAATACCTTTTGCACATTCCACCCTTGCCCACGAACCAGCACCAGAATTTTTCTCACCAGCCAGTGGGAAACCGCTATCAAAAAAGTGACTACGATCCAGAAATAAACCACCACAATCCGCGAATAACTAAACTCCCTGAAAAAGAAAGTAATGGCTGTTAAAATCAGAACGGAAAGAGTGGTGACTTTAAAAATCAGGAAAAATTCACTGGAGCCCGGCTTTCCACGCAAGGGCTGATACAATCCGCAAACTTTTATATTGATAAAAAAAACGATCCAAATGGGTCCAAGCGCTTCAACGTACCGATCTATCGGAGGAATCCCCTGAGTCACTGGTATCAACTGGAGTTGAAAGCGGATGCCGTATGCCAGCAACCAGGAAGAAAAGATGGCTAGACTGTCCGAAATAAAAAGGGTGGAAAGAAAAAGTTGGCCGTGCTTCTTCAGCATTGATGTTTTCTTAGTCGATACCGGTCTTCAATAAATTCCCGAATGCGATCAGAAAAAATATTCAAATCAAATGGAAGCGCGTGGTTTCTGATCACTTCGGATTCAAACCGGTCCTCTACTTTTTCAAAATGCCTGATGGCGGAAATGAGAGCCTCCGGTGTTTGCTGATGAAAAAACACTCCGGTCGGATGGCATGTTTTTTCTTCGCCGATTCCCGTTTCCGCTTTCCAGGTTTGACGGTCGGGAATCACTGTTTCCAACAGACCGCCTTTTGCAAAACCGATGACCGGCTTCCCCATGCACTGGGCTTCAAGCGGGGTGATGCCAAAATCCTCTTCCCCGCAAAACACAAACGCCCGGCACCGGGCATAACAGGAGCGAATTTCCTCGTTGGAAAGCCAACCCCTGAACTGGATATTTGGACCGGCGATACTCCGCAAATACTCGGAGCTTTGCCCTTCGCCAATAATGACGAGAGGATAGCCTAATTCATTAAAAGCTTCAACCGCTAAATCCAGTCGCTTATAAGGTGCAAAAGCAGAGACGATCAGAAAAAAATCTTCGCCACGTTCTCCTGTTGGAGAATAAAAAGCGCTGTCCACCGGAGGATAAATGACAGTGGATTCCCGATGGTAATATTTTTTGATCCGCTTTTGCACATGGCGGGAGATGGCGACAAACTCATCCACCCTCTTGCTTGAGCGCACATCCCAACGCCTGAGACCCGGTGCAAGGAGCCCCATAGCCGTTGAAGTTAAAATCCCGCTCGCTGTCCGGTTAAAATATTGTTCATACTGATCCCAGATATACCGCATGGGCGTGTAGCAATAGCTGATATGGAAAGTTTTTTCCCCAGGGATAACCCCCTTGGCAACGCAATGACTGCTACTCAAAACCAAATCATAACCCGTCAAATCGAATTTTTCTATTGCCAGGGGCATCAACGGTAAAAAATGGCGATATTTTTTTTCAATAAAGGGGAGCAATTGTAAAAACGAGGTGTGAATTTTCCGGGTTTCAATAATGGAAGAAACACTACCCGGAATATGCAGGAGGGTGAAAAGATCGGCTTCGGGATAAAGGCGGCAAAAAACCTCAAGGCATTTCTCTCCGCCCCGCATTCCGGTCAACCAATCATGAATGATCGCTATCTTCATTTATGGAACAACTGGCAAAGTTCAGTCGTCCTTGGGGAGGAAAATAAATCGAATCATTGAATCTCATTCAAAGGTCCTATTGTCTAAAAATATATAATAATACTTTTATTATCAATAGGTTATATAGATATTACCAATGGAAAACTTTTTTACAATTTTTCCCTGTCCCAGTATAGTCCCAACTTTTCGGGATTTATGGGTTTTGGAGGTATTCCTGATGGTGCAGGGAAAAGGATTGTAATAGTTTTTCGGAAAGGAATCAATAAAAGCATTTTAACTTTTGCCGCATTTCTTTTATTTCAGTTGGTTGCCAAGGTTGCACTTCAGACTTGAATCCACCTTATCCTTTTAGGGTGTTAATATGATTTTTGCTTTACAGAAAATTTGTGGCTAATTTTTTAACAAAAGGCCCTAATACCGGGATACTTGGAAATGGATACAATTAGG
>JADFGI010000088.1 GCA_022567815.1 Nitrospinota bacterium | reverse complement strand
TCTCGCGATGAATTCTCCAATTCCCTGGTGGCGTCGTCTGGCTCCAACCACCAGCACTCGATGTTTGGTCACGGGCATTCCTCTAGTTCATAATCTGCTGAACCGCGGAAAAAACTTTTTCCGGGGTTAAGTTCAACATGCAGGGATGATCGATCGGGCAGACTTTCAGGTGGCAGGGCGAACAGGGCAATTCCTCGCGCAGAATAATCGTTTTATCCAAATGACAATTGGTGTGACGCGGGTCCGTGGGGCCCATTAAAACCACCACCGGTTTGTCGAACGCCACGGCGTAATGACGCGGCCCGGTATCGTTGGTGATGACCAGATTGGAACGCTGGACCAGAGCTTTCAGGACTCCCAGGCCGACCCGATCCGGCCCGGTATTGATAAATTCGGCTGTGGATTGCTGGACAATTTTATCCGCGATTTCCTCTTCACCGGGCCCCACCAGGATGAACAGCCGGCACTGAAATTGTTTTTGCAGCAGCTCACCCAGCCGCGCAAAATAATGATCCGGCCAGCATTTGGAAGAACCGAACTGGGCGCCGGGGTTCAACGCAAAAACCAGATCCTGGTCGGCAATCCCATACTGGCGCAGTAGCGCCGCCCCCGTTGCCGTTTCCTGCGGGGTCAGGTAAAGCCGCGGTTTGTGCGAACCCGCAACCTTTAACTGCATCCATTGGCAAATTTCAAGAAAGTAATCCGTCATGGGCACCGGTTGATAACGGCCATTTTCTTTCGGAGCTTCAGGCCCCTGGAGCCAGAACTTGCGGAGCCCCCGACGGTACCCGATAATATTTTTGACTCCCGCCCAGCGGATGGAAATGAGTGAGCGGAAAGAATTGGGCAAGAGCAACGCCAACTCGGGAGAGAAATCTTTTATATCCAAAGCCAGTTTTCTGAGGCCTTTAAAATTTTTATCCTGACACCGTATAAGCCGGTCAATGTGCGGGTGCCCGGTCAGCACTTCGGCGCAGTATTCCCGGAGCGCCACCGCGATCTCGGCGTCGGGATAGTTATGGCGAAGCACACCGATCACCGGTTCGGCCATCACCACATCCCCCACCCAATTTGGGAATCGAACTAAAATTCTTTTGACAGGCGAAGCCATCTTATTTTTTTAGTTTGGTTAGAATTTCGGTGGTGCTGTGGTCTTTGGGGTCGCCCACCGCCACCACTTTGCCGCCATAAGCCATGACGATGGGGTATTCGGGCATTTCGCTCAGGCGGCCGGCGTAGTCGGTGCCCTTGGTGTGGATATCCGGCTTGAGCAGTCCGCAGAGCCGACCCGGATGGTCGTCCGGTAAAGGGACCACATAATCGACCACTTCAATAGCGGCGACCACTTCCATACGCTCATGCTCTGGATGGATGGGATCGCGCCCCGGTTTGATGCGCTGGATCGACTCATCGGTGTTGACCGCCACGACCAGAACATCTCCCAAAGCTTTTGCCGCGAACAGGTACCGCAGATGCCCCACGTGCAAAAGCTCAAAGCATCCGTTGGCGAAAACGATTTTCTTGCCGTCCTTTTGATGAGCGGTAAGAACGGCAACCAGCCGCTGAGGGTCTGAGAAATATTTTTTTTGGTAAATGGAAATAGCGTGGTCTGGCATGTCCGGGAAAGGTGTCAGGAGTATGGGAAGCGAACCCTGGGGGCGGTGTTGGGCCTTGATTCAGAAGCCTTAAAACATCCCCTTTTATAATTTGTATTACATTTTATTTGAATATGCAACGGATACCCTGCAAAATAGCTGGGATCAGATACAGGGAGCGAAGGTTGGGGCTCTCGACTTTGTATTATCTGCGGAAATCATTACCAGGAGGTTGTTATGAATGAACGTATTGGGAAAAGAAAGGTGCAAGTGATTCGTGAAAATCCGGTCGCCCGGGTTTTGGGCGGGTCCCAGTACCGGCTCCAGGTCAAACCTTCGGGGAAAGCTTATAAACGGAGCGATAACAAAAAAATCGTGAAAGGTGAATTACCGGACAGGAAGGACCCGATGGCTTCATGGCTGTTGGGCGGTGGGGCGATCGGGTCCTTCCTGCTTGGCGAATCCCAGGCTTGATGGTAGGATGTTCTCCCTTAAAACGGGAAAGGTGTGCATTGATGAAATGTCAAAGGAGTTGTAATGGTTTTTGAATTTTTGGATGAATCGTTAAAGCCCATTGAGCGGAAAGTGCAAGCGGGTGAGCGGCTTTCCTTTGAGGAGGGCGTGACGTTGTTCACCACCCCCGATCTATTGGGAGTCGGTCGGCTCGCCAACATCGTGCGTGAACGCATCAATGGCGATCATACGTATTTCATCCACAACCGGCATATCAATCCGACCAATATATGTGTCAACAGTTGCCGGTTTTGCGCTTTCGGCGTGAAGGCGGACGACCCCACCGCGTATGAAAAATCATTGGACGAAATTTTTTCCGACGCCGAAAAATACATGCATGGAAAGGTGAGCGAATTCCATATCGTCGGAGGCCTGCACCCCGACTGGTCGTTTCAATACTATCTGGACTTGCTTGGCGGATTGAAAAAAAGGTTCCCTGCCGTGCATATTCAGGCTTTCACTGCGGTGGAGTTGCAGTACCTGGCCCAACTGGCAGGATTGCCTCTTGGTGAAACCGTGGTCTTGTTGAAGGAGGCGGGGCTGGGCTCCATCCCCGGCGGCGGAGCGGAAATATTTGCGCCGCGCGTTCGCAAGAAAATCTGCGGGGAAAAAACCACCGGCGATGATTGGCTTGACGTTCATCGGACGGTTCACGGCGTGGGTCTCAGAACCAACGCCACCATGCTGTACGGTCATATTGAAAATGCCGAGGACCGAACCGATCATTTGATCCGCCTGCGCGAATTGCAGGATGAAACCGGAGGATTTCTCACCTTCATTCCGCTGGCTTTTCATCCGGAGAACACGCGATTGGATCATCTTCCCACCACTGCGGGTCAGCTGGACCTGAAGGCTTTGGCGGTTTCCCGGTTGATGTTGGATAATTTTTCCCATATCAAGGCGTTCTGGATCATGATAACTCCAAAAATCGCGCAACTATCGCAATCGTTTGGAACCGATGATATGGATGGGACTGTGGTTGAGGAGAAGATCATCCATGCCGCGGGAGCGGCCACCGACCAGATATTCCACAAAAACTCGATCATCGAGATGATTTTTGAAGCCGGAAGACAGCCGGTTGAGCGGGACACTCTTTACGAAGACCAGCAGGAGTGTTGCGTTTAAAAATTGCTCTGCCCCCCCCCACTGAAAACCCTCGAAAATTCATGGCAATTCGGGCATTGTTCCGCCGCATTTATTATCCGTGTTCCAAATTTATTTCAAATATCAGCAAGCGATTTTTCAACGATTTTCCGCTGAAATTTAGGGTTCGTATAAAGTTTTCAGACGAATATCCAACCTGTAGAGTTCCTCTTCTTATAGAAGCAATTCCCTATAAAACCTTAATATAGCCTTTAAAATCAAATAGACATTTTTATTGACAGTTATACATCACCAGTTTATCTTTAATGTATACCAATGAAAAATTGATCGTGGAAAGCAAAGGTATTGGCCGAAAACGAGTCGATTTGGGGTTCGATAAATTTCGGAAGAAGAAATTTTTTTGAGGCCAAGGCTATTTTGCATATTTTAAAGAGGGCGGGAGACAATTGTTTAAACAAATCAGTTTACAAATTATGAGGAGGGAGATATGGCATACGATAAAAAAAAGGTTTTGGTGGTAGATGATTCGTCAGTCATGCGGCAGATCATCAAAAAGAATTTGAAAGAACTGGGGTTTCACGATATCTCGGATGCAGAAGACGGAGTCGCGGCGCTTAAAAAATTGGGAGAGAGTCCCTTTGATTTGGTGGTGTCCGATTGGAATATGCCCAAAATGACAGGTATCGAATTTTTAAAGGAAGTGCGAAAGGATTCGGGTCTGAAAGGCACAGCCTTTATCATGGTCACCTCGGAAGCGGATAAATCAAAAATTGTGGAAGCCGTCGAAGCGGGTGTGAACCAGTATATTGTCAAACCCTTCAATGCCAATCAGTTGGAAGAAAAGATAAAGTCAATTTTCAAATAATTAATAACCCCTGATATTTGAAAAATTCCGGGGTTTCTTTGTTTAAAAACTTGTTAAAAGCCCATTTTATCCGTTAAGGGATACAATTAGCGGAAGAAAAATAAGAGCCGAGTTTATTTTAATTTACATTGACTGTTTTTTAATTTAAATTATAATAAACTTGTTTAAGTTTGATAAAACTAATCGGTTCTGAAATTGCTAACTGTTCAATATGAGTTGCAAACAATTATTGGACCGGAAATAAAGGATCAAACATGGCCGCTATTGAAATAAAAGAAAATGAAATGCCAGTAGTTATCACTAATTGTGTGAGTGATTCGGTTTCATCCATATTTAAAAAGATTTTTGGAGTCGTTCCTGAATATGATGGGGATGATAATAGCAAAAATATCGGCGATGGAGTGGTAGGAATCATCTCCTTCGTAGGCGACGCTTCCTGGATATTGATGTTGGCGTTTCCGAAAGATTCCGCTGAGACATTAGCTGAAAAGTTTTGCGGTTTTGAGGTCCCATACGACAACCCTGACATGGGTGATGTCATCGGCGAATTGGCAAATGTCATGGCTGGCGATATTGTCGCCCGGATGGGGGTGCAAGGGGTGAAGGTTGCGATGTCTCTTCCGACCGTGTTACGCGGTCAAAATGTGGAACCTTTTATGGCCAAGGGTATTCCTGATAAAAAAATGCATTACACAGTATTGGGTAAAGACGTCATGATCAAAATTGCGGTGGGAAATTCTAATGAAATGATGGGTGCAACTCCTGGCGCTTAACGGTTTTTTTCTGGACAAGCCGGTTAGCGGCAGGTTTTTGAAAAGCTGAAAACGAGGTTTTTATGGATAAAAACTCGAAACCGGATTCTGATTTATTAAAGGGAATGGAACCCGTTGCTCCGGATATGACACCGGACCCAATCAATAAAGATCAAACGGAAGCTGACACGGAAGTCTCTTCAGTTGATAACAGCGAGGATATGAGCGGAATGGACGATATCATTAATGAATTCATCGTGGAAAGTTACGAGAACCTCGACCAATTGGATCAAGACCTTGTTGGGTTGGAGAAAAATCCAGGTGAAGTAAGTATTTTAAGCAGTATTTTTCGCACTATTCATACCATCAAGGGAACTTGCGGGTTTATCGGGTTTTCCAAACTGGAATCCGTCGCCCACGTTGGAGAAAATCTTTTGAGCAAGCTGAGGGACGGAGCACTAACCCTGGATCCTCCCATCACCAGCGCTCTCCTTGCCATGGTGGATGCCATCCGGCAGATGCTTTCATGTATAGAAAAAAGCCAGAATGAAGGTGTCGTAGATTATTCAGAATTGATAGAGACGCTGACCACCCTGCAAAAAGGCGAATCCGCCAAAATAGCTCCAGCGCCCACGGAAACTTCCTCGGTTGAAAAAAGTGAAGAGATTGTCCCTGTCGCTCAGGACGAACAGTCGGCTCAAATTTTGGTTCCGGAAAGCAAAAGCAAAAAAGAAGATTCGCCGGCCAAGCCAGCCGAACCCAATGGCGGCGTGGAGCGCAAGCAGGAAGTCCGCAGCATGGCCGATACCAATATCCGTGTCGACGTTACCCTCCTGGATCAATTGATGAATCTGGTGGGGGAATTGGTTTTGGCCAGAAACCAGATATTGCAGTTTAGCTCCAAAGGTCAGGATGCGGGATTTTTGGCAACGACGCAACACCTCAACCTGGTGACAACGGAACTTCAGGAAGGGGTTATGAAAACCCGAATGCAAACGATTGGTAATGTCTGGAGTAAATTTCCCCGCGTGGTTCGTGATCTGGCCGCATCCTGCGGTAAAAAGATTCGCCTGGAAATGGAGGGCAAGGAAACCGAGCTGGATAAAACGCTGATTGAAGCAATTAAAGATCCCCTGACCCACATCATCCGCAACTCTGCAGATCATGGAATTGAAAGCCCCGAAGACAGGAAAGCGGCGGGGAAACCTGAAGAAGGTTTGTTGAAACTACGCGCTTTCCATGAAGGCGGCCAGGTCAATATCGAAATCATTGATGATGGCAGGGGGATCAATCCGGAAAAAATCAAGGAAAAGGCTCTGGAAAAACATTTAATCACCCCGGACCAGGCGTCGCGAATGAGCGACCATGAGTTGGTCAACCTGGTTTTTGCCGCCGGTTTTTCCACCGCGGAAAAGGTGACCAATGTTTCCGGTCGCGGTGTCGGCATGGATGTGGTGAAAACCAACATTGAAAAAATCGGCGGAACCGTTGATATCCAAAGCACATACGGGGAAGGAACCACCCTGAAGATTAAAATCCCTCTCACTTTGGCGATCATCCCGGCTCTAACTGTTATGACGGGAGGTGATCGATATGCCATTCCTCAGGTCAACTTGTTGGAATTGGTTTTGCTTGAGGGTGAGCAGATTAGTAAAAACGTAGAATTTATCAAGGGGGCTCCCGTCTACAGATTGAGGGGGCATCTGCTTCCTTTGATCTATTTGAGCGAAGAACTCAAGGTGAAAAAGAAAGATGATAACGACAAAGTAAATATAGTGGTGCTTCAAGCTGATGAACGTCAGTTCGGGTTGGTGGTGGAGGGGGTTCGTGATACCGAAGAAATTGTGGTCAAGCCACTCAGCCAGCAATTGAAGGGAATCCCTGCTTTTTCCGGCGCCACCATCATGGGGGATGGCAAAGTGGCTTTGATTCTGGACGTAATGGGATTGGCGCAATCAGCCCGTGTTGTTACCCAGACCCGGAAGCGGTCGCGCCTGGAATCTTCCGAAAAAGGTGATGAAAAAGCAACAGACAAACAAACCCTGCTTCTTTTTGGCATTGGTGAGAAGGGACGCATGGCCATTCCGCTTTCCATGGTGGCCCGCCTGGAAGAATTCAAACAGGCCGATATCGAAAGGTCCGGCAACCAGGATGTGGTCCAATATCGTGGAGAGATCATGCCGCTCATTTATCTTGCCAAAATATTCAATGGGGATACGAGTTATACTGAAAAGGAAACTCTGCAGGCAGTCGTTTATACTAAAAATGGAAAAAGCGTGGCCCTGGTGGCGGACAAAATCCTCGATATTGTAGAGGAGACCATCACCACCAAGCGAGCTTCAAACCGGAAAGGGACCCTGGGTACGATTGTAGTGCAGAACCTGGTTACCGATCTTCT
Organism: Nitrospinota bacterium; assembly: GCA_022567815.1. Classification (GTDB taxonomy): domain Bacteria; phylum Nitrospinota; class Nitrospinia; order Nitrospinales; family VA-1; genus JADFGI01. The sequence continues at coordinate 2,378 of JADFGI010000088.1, read as the reverse complement.
GGATGCGGAAGGTATTGTCCGCGAACATGATCCTACGTTTTTTGATAATCAACCCCTTGCCACCGTTTGAATAGGAAATTAAATTATGGCTCAGAATAGGCAATATTGTACTTTTTACCTCGGTGACCTTTTTTTCGGCGTTGAAGTCGAAAACGTCCAGGAAGTTTTCAAGTATCAGGAGATGACCCGGGTGCCGCTGGCCCATTCGGTGGTTCGTGGATTGATTAACCTCAGGGGGCAGATCATCACGGCCATTGACCTGAGGGCCAGGCTCGGTATGGATGAATTGCCCGATGGCAAATTGCCCATGAACGTGGTTGTCCGTACGGAGGAAGGAGTCGTCAGCCTTCTGGTCGATAAAATTGCCGAGGTTCTGGAGGTTTCGGAAGATAATTTTGAGCGCCCACCAGATACCATCGACGAAATCACCAGAGAACTGGTGCTCGGTGTTTATAAATTGGAAAACAAACTTCTGCTGACCCTGGACACGGAAAAGACGGTCCGTCTAGGACCCCCCGTGAGTATGGCAGGGGAGGTGTGAGGCGAGGATTCCCATCTGTGTTCCTGCCTGAAAAGAGGGGAGGGGGTTGAGTCAGGATCTTCCGATAGTTACAATTCTGATGATTTCCCGGCCAATTTGATTTAAAGGCAAAACCTTTTCCGCCAAGCCAGCTTTTGCCACAAACCCCGGCATGCCCCAGACAACGCTGGTATTTTCATCCTGAACGATCACCCTGCCTCCAGCGTCCTTGATATGCTCGCTACCATTGAGCCCATCCTGCCCCATTCCCGTTAATATGACCGAAAGTACCCTGGGGCCAAAGAGTTCGGCTACCGACCTGAAAAGAACGTCTACCGACGGGCGGCAGGAATTTTCAGGCGGAGCCTGGTTGGTTAGAATTTTATAATTGGTTCCATTTTTTTCCAAAACCATGTGGAAATCTCCAGGGGCGATCCAGGCTTGTCCCGGTTGCAACACTTGCCCTGCGGCGCCTTCTACAACAACAAGATTGGATTTGGACGAAAGCCGATCCGCAAGGAGCTTGGTGAAAAAAGGCGGCATGTGCTGAACGATAACGATTGGGACGGGGAAATTTTTTGGAAACACCGGGAATAAATCCGCCAGAGCGTTGGGACCTCCCGTGGAAACGCCAATGGCCACAATTTCGATTTTGGTGTTGGTTGATGGCGCAACCTTCGGCGTGAAGGTTTTTTGGAGGAACGGTTTTGCTTTGGCAACGGGTTCCGGTTTGGCTTTGAGAGGAAGTTTCAGTCCCGCCTTTTCGGAGCAGAAGGTTTTGATTTTTGGGACAAGTTCATCACGGATCCTTTTCATGGCGATGGAAACACTTCCCACATTGGCCGGTTTGGTCACATAATCCGTGGCGCCCAGGGAAAGGGCTTCAAGCGTTTTGACTCCGCCGTGCTCCGTCAGAGTGCTGAACATTATCACCGGAAGCGCAGGATATAATTTACGAATTTCCACCAGCGCTTGCAGGCCGTCCATGACAGGCATTTCTATATCCAGAGTGATGATGTCCGGATTGAGTTGCGGAATTTTTGCCAGGGCAATTTTTCCATTCGCCGCGATCCCCACGACATCGATTTCCGGGTCGACCGTCAAACTTTCCGTCACGATTTTGCGGACCACTACCGAGTCATCGACAACCAGAACCCTGATTTTTCTCATAAAAATTTCCTTAGGGAGAAACGAGGGGGAATTCAGGAGTTATTCGCCCCACATTCCAATGTGATTTTATTAAATGGAATTTGGGATAATAAATCCAAAAGAGCCAAAAAGCTCATAAATTCAAATAGTTGAAAAGTAACTATTATATTCTAAAATAACGTAAACCAAATGTAATTACTACCCTTATTTGAATGGATTCTTGAGGTTTTGGCCAAAGAGGTATATATGTTTAAAGTTGAAAATGGAAGGACTTTACGCCTGTAACACCCGATTGAAGGGAAATGAATTGGTAAAATTAATCAACAAAAACGGAATAGAGATTCATAATTCCGCAAAACATGTATTGGAGGAAATCATGCGTGGCACGGGCTGTGTCATGGCTGATAAAATGTCAATTTTCATTGAAATTGTTAGCATTACTGAAAAGCATATTGTCGTTTCCAAAGTTCCAGATTCAAATGGACCCGGAATAACCCGAAAGTTTTCCACCTCCAATTTCAAGGATGCCTGGGAACTTTTTCTCCAATGGCCCCCAGCCTGAGCCACCAGCCTTAGGGCTGGACCAAATATTAACGCGCTATGGATTTGTGGCTAACCGAATCCTTCAAAGTGCTGAATTTTTCCTCTAAACGTTTTCAGGGCCTCGCGTAGCGTCTGGCCCAAGCTTCCTCCCCGTGTAAACGGGGCC
>JADFGI010000087.1 GCA_022567815.1 Nitrospinota bacterium | reverse complement strand
CCGTTTTCCAAGGGATTGCATAACTCGGCGTTGGTGATGAAAACCTCGTCGCGGGTCCATCCGGCGTGGCTGAGAAGAATCTCAAAGTTTTTCCCCGACTGGTCTCCGGAAAAAGGAATCCCGGTGCGCCCCGCCCCAAACCTGCCGGGCGCCTCGGCAACGAAAACCACTTGAGCGGTCAGCGACCCATTACCGAAACTGAGAACAGCGGCCTGGTCGGCGAGATTTGGGCAGACCCTGCATTCAGCCGCCTGCTTTGCCAGGCGGTTGAAGAATTTTGCCCGGTCTGGCATGATTCAGGATTTATTTTCGCCGGGGGAGGGTTCTTCCTCTTCCTCTTCGTCATCGCTGGTTTTGCAGATGACAAAAAATCCGACGGTGAGGAGGATACTGGCAATAATGGTCAGGATGATGTCCATGAAAACTTTAAACCCCGCTACGCGGGGAGGAGATTGGGGGTTGACGCTCGCTTTACCCCTACGGGGCATGAAGGCAAAGGTCGAATATCACATGCTCACGAACCCCTGAAAATTCTATAAAATATTTACCTGTGTTCATCTGCGGTTCCAACGCTCGTACATTCATTACAAATGATGATGAGAGCCAACTTGTCATCGCCCGATAACTTTAGAATGGTTTTATGGTGGCCAGGTAAATCATTCCCGCGCCGACAATGAAAATCGGGATATGCACCATCATCGCGTATTTTTTTGGCAAAACGTCCTGGGAAATTTGTTTTCCATTCATGACTCCCAGGCTGATCAATATTATCAGAAGAACCATTTTTACCTTGATCCAGTTGGCTTCCGCGAAAACCCCTGTATTTACTGCCAGGAAAATTCCGGAGATGAGGGTCACTCCCAATATGGGGTAGTAGATAAATTTGTGGATGCGAGCCTGCGTTTTTTTCAACCCCAGGATTTCGGTGTCATTTTTTAATCTTAGACGGAATACAACGGTGAGCGATTGCAGGAAAAGAGTTCCGATCACCAGGCACATGGAGATCATATGTAATGTAAGAAAAAAGTTTTTCATCGTCAGGGTATTTCAAAAAGTTTTAAAGTTACAGGTAAATTCAGTAAATCCCAGCGATGGTAATGGTACATATTAACGGGATACCATAGACAGCAGAGGAAACACTTCTCCCCTCTGGGATAAAGGGAAACTAATGATTCCTCAAAAACCCATCGCACGTAAATACTTGGTCCAGCCCACAGGCTGGTTTCGTCCAGCGGTACGCTGGTTATACGGTTTCCTCAATTGGCGCTTCGGTTTCAGATTTCCAGTAAGCCCTGCTACCCACCATCAAGGCGACGCCGATGCCGCAATAAACTCCCGCAACGACGATGTAGCCACCCAGATATTCGTTGAAATTTCTGAGCAGGACGCCCAGGAGCATCATACCGGCGATCAGGCCATAAAATGGTTTTGAAAAAATGTGATGAATTTTCACAGGCGATTCCAAACCTTGAATGCGCGATCTATTTTTCCGCGCGGATTTGCTCAATACAAAAAGGCCCTTGAAAAATCCAACGAGTATTCCGATGGTCACAGAAAAAATAATCCCCATTTGGGTGGAGTTTTGTTCATCAACCGCGAGTTGATACATATTGATTCCCCGGGTGATCAAAAAGACCCCGATTATTCCCCACAAACCGCCAGCTATGTAAATGAGATTATTTTTACTCAAACTATCGGTCCGTTAGTGATAGAGATTGCCGGGTTTTAAGATGGTTTTCGCGGTAAAAGGATTTGTCAAAGGAAATAACATGAATTGCCGGTTTCAGTCTTTTTTCATTTTACCGGTCACCGGCCTTACGGCCATTCGCCCGGTTTTGCTCTTGTTCAGGGTACGAACTTCTTTTGTTTTTAAATCCAGAATATATCCCTCATCTCCGGTAAAATGTTCGTGAAACCAGATAGTGGACAAGGAGCCAGAGGGAAAGGCCGCGTGCAAATGAATTGCATTGCCATATTTGTCAGTATTGACCATTTCCGGATCACACAAACTGAGAACTTCATCTTGCAAAGGGAGCCGCCAGTCGAAGGTTCCACCGAATCTGATATCGCGAAAATGATAGATATGATCCATAGCCTCATCCCAGGACACCCATTTGGCGTCGCTTTGCCAGGAATCTTCTTTGCTCCAGGTCAGCCCCGTCTTTTGGTCGGTAATGGTTCCGTTATTATTGTCGATAAATCGTTCTTCCGGGCTCATGGCAATCTCATGCGGGTTGAATGTTAGAAATCGCAGGATCCAGGGGAATTTTCCCCAGCCGTTCCTGAAGATTTTCAAGATTGAAACGAGATGGACTCTGTAATTTCCTGGTTTCGAGAATATTTTGAAATGAACGTTGTAACAGGAAGTCTGAGTAAACGAACAGGGGGGTGGACCACAATATTCTTCTCACCGTGCCACGGGAAATTTTTACGGGGGCGGAGGAGGTGAGGAGAACCGGATTGTTGTGAAGCACAGCCACCGTCTCCATTGCCATCCACAGAGGCCAGATACAAAATAATCGAAGGGACATCTTATAGTTTGGAATTGCCAGGGAAAAATTCAAGGCGTCTTCCAAATGCCCCGTGGTTTTTTGCAGTAGTTTTTCCAGGATTTCCAGGTTCTTCTCGATGGAAACTCCGGAGTGAAATTCTTCGACCGTCAGACCTTTTTCCCTGATGAGTCTTTTGGGAATATAGGACCATCCGCGTTCACGGTCGGCGACGATGTCTTTGGAGATGTTGGTCATTTGCAGGCCCAGTCCAAAGGACACGGCATTGTTCTTCATGGTTTCCTGCGCTTTGTCCGACAGCAACGGAAGTTCCAGAAAGAAGAGGTTGCAGATCATTTCTCCCACGAGGCCGGCGACAAAATAGCAATATTCCTCAAGCTCTTCTTCATCTTCGAGAGGCGTCAGTTTGTCGCGCTCGAAGCGTTTTTGAAAATAGGCCATCCCGCGCGCCATTTTGGAAACTGAGGGAATAATTTGCTGTTGATGTTTTTCTTCCAAGCTGTCAAAAATATTGAAGACCCGCGCGGTCTGTGAAAGAAGTTCCAGGTCGTTGACGCTTCCATCCACCAATTCACAATCCTTGACCCATCGGTTCAAGGCATTTTTACGGTGGGCCGGGTTTTCCAGCAAATGGGCGAATTCCTGCAGGAGTTTGATTTTAATCCCGCCATCCAGTTTTCCGGCATCCTCCACGGTATCCACGATTCGGCAGAATAGGTAAGCGATCAATACGCTACGGTGAATTTCGCCTCTGAGTAAGGCGATATTCAAGGCGAAGGTGCGACTGACCTTCGGAAGTGTATTCACACAATATTGCCAATCGTTTATCATTTATTAAAAAATATCTTATGTGGAATAAAAACCGCTTAATTTCGATTCAATAAAACAAAGCGACACCCAATCTTTAAGACCAGAGAGAGGAGGCCTTTGCAAAACAAAAAAAGAACTAAATTCCCCCGGCCCCTGTGGTAATTAACATTTGCCCTCATGCCCGGCACGGGTACTTCGCAGAAGTGGGAGAAACTGATCCCCTCTTTTTAAAGGGGGTTAGGGGGATTTTCTTGGGAGCTCTTTCAAAAAAAAATCAATGGTATCAACTTATAGTTATTTTCCTTTTATGAAAACCCTCTTAATGCAGTTGTCTCCATAGAGAGTGGAGGAAATCGTTTTTTCAGTTGAGTCCCTAGTTTATCATGAAAACTGCCAGGGATAACAGGGTATTTGCAGAGATGGTATGTGCTTCTTTCGCCAATAAGGAAAGGCGGGGTCAGGAGGTTACGGTCTCCTGGGTCTTTTTTATTTCCTGAGCGATCTTTAAAATTTCTTCATGAAGCTCGTTGATTACGTTTTCCGGGGTGCTGGTTCCGGCGGTGATACCTACGTGTTCCTTATCCTTAAACCAGGATTTGTCCAATTGCGAGGAGGATTCGATATGGTGGGCTTCGATCTTTTTTTCCTTACAAACCTGCATCAGTTTTTTGGTGTTGGAGGAATTGAAACCGCCGATCACGATCATGAGATCCACCTGGTCCGCCAATTCCCAGACAGCGATCTGGCGATCACGCGTGGGCTGGCAAATCGTGTTGACAAACGAGACGGCGTCCACACAATCCATAGCCATGATTTTCTTCACCAGTGATTCTACCTTTTCAACCTGCTGGGTGGTTTGGCTCACGATCCCAAGCTTGCGTTTGCCTCTTTTGCGGATTTTTTCCAGGTCCGCCTCTCCATTGATGACCAGATAATCGTCCAGGTCGCCCACGATGCCACGAACTTCCACATGGTCCTTCTGACCGATAACCACAGGAAAAAAATTCTTTTCCACCATACCCTTGATGGTTTTATGAACACGCATGACCAGCGGACAGCTGGCGTCGTAAACCGTAAAGCCTGCATCGTGCAATTTTTGTTGGGTTTTTTCAGCGGCTCCATGCGCGGTGATCATCACCTTTTTGGTTTTGATTTTGTCAATATCCTCGATTCCCTTAACCACGGAAACCCCGTTATTTTTAAGGGATTCATTGATTTGAGGGTTGTGGACCAATTGTCCGATTATGGTCAAATCATTATGAAATTCGGGGGCCATTGCCATGTTGATGGCGTCCTGGACGCCAAAGCAAGTCCCCAATGCCCTTGCAAGCGATACTTTCATTTTTAGCATTCCTTATTATAATTTTCTCCAGCCGAGACTCGCGCTGGCTGATAATTCAGACCCCATATGATAACAAAATTCGGATGGGTTTTAAATCCCACCAGTGGGTTTTATTTCCCGCCCCGCCCCACTACGTGGGGAGGAACCCCGTTACACGGGGAGGAAAAGTTTAAGGCTCCGTTCGCTTTACCCCTACGGGGCATGAAGGCAAAGGTCGAATATCACATGCTCACGAGCCTTGAAAAGCCATAAATCCATAGCGCGTTAATATTTGATCCAGCCCTCAGGCTGGCCCGCAACGCAGGGAGGACCCCGTTACACGGGGAGGAAAAGCCTACTACGCAGGGGGGCTGACGTTCGCTTTACCCCTACGGGGCATGAAGGCAAAGGTCGAATATCACATGCTCACGAGCCCCCCAAAAAGCCTTAAACCCATCGCGCGTGAATATTGGGTCCAGCCACTAGGCTGGCCGCTTGCGGCGGGGTCGTTCATTTTGGCGTTATAAGTATCGACTGGTTTTGTTGAGCGGAGGTTAAGTGCCTTTTGTAAAAAACGAACCATTTCATTGATGGTTTTTTCCTGTTTCAATATTTCCAGATGTTCCCCGACCCGGTTTCTTATCTGCAAATTCGGAAAGGTCGTTGCAAACTGTTCGGGTGGTTGGGCGGATTCTTCGGTAACAGTGCCGTCTCCTTTGGATAGTAGTTGTTTTTGGTCGTAGTTTTTCAGCGAATTGCGCAAGTTTATTCCAGGGGAAAAGAGATTTCGTTCCTTTTGATCCCAGAGCGCCTGGTTGATGGTTGGGGTTTCATCGTTGTAAAAATATAAAAATGGAACTGCACTATTAAAATTTATTTTGTATTCATGGATTTTTTTGTAGGTAGTTTTTCCCAGGAGAAGCATTTTTTGCGTAAACTTTCGCCGGTTAAGCAGAATTGCTGGATTTAGTTCACTCGTATTGCGGAACAAACTCCAACCATGTTTCCGCCATTTGTCTTGCTCAAAGATCCAATCGGAATGGTTTTCTCCGCTTTCCGATAGCAATGATTCCGGGTATTGCGGCAGGAGTTGATAGCTGGAGGGAAAAGAGGCGACGGCGTAATTTTCCAAGGCTTTTTTATTCAAACCGAATTGAACGCCAAATTGCATATTGCGAAAGACCGTCATCGTCCCTTGAAAGGGAGTTGCGGCCATCACCACCGCATACAGTTTTTTTGCGCCGTACAGATTGGGCCTGGCGTTTTCCAGATTCTGTTTGCCGTATAAAAGATAATAGCTGGTTATCAAACCTCCCATACTGTGTGACACGATGGCGACTTTGGGCGCGCCCTGGGCGTAAAGGTTATCTACCAGTTGGGCCAATTGTTGCGAGGAGTGTGTTATGTCCTGACGCCAATCATAAGCAAAGGGGACAATATTGGCCTGGCCCAAAAAATTTTTCTCAAGTGTGGCAATGGTATCCCCATAAATGTCCTTAGATATGATCCCAGGGATCAATTCGAGCGAATTGAACACTCCATCTACCACCAACTCCACCGCATCCGGCACTTGAATGCCATCTCCTGTTAGGGCCAGGGTTTGATCGCCCCATAAGGCCTGGCCTGCGGTGAACCAGACTCTTTTGTTGTCTTTTACCCGTTTTAAATAACTACCGTAATATCCAGGGACAAAAATTATTTGCGGCAGATGGGCAGTATTTTTCACTGCTTTAGATGGTCCTGCGCATTGGATGCAGAGAGTACAAATTAACAATAGAGAGAGTAGGATTTTCATGATAGTTTGACCGTAACGCGGGGGAGAAATGCGCAGGGGAGAAATGCGCAACGGGGAGAAATGCGCAACAGGCGGTCGCGAAGCGTCACCGCCGAGTCGCCCCTCCGGCGAGGAGCCACGCAACGCGGGGAGGAAAAGCGTGGCAGACGCTCATGGCAATCGCGAGCGGCCACTGCGGCAGGCAGCGTGTTACTTTAAAAATAATCTTTTAAAAGGAGGGGTTCCTCCGTGTGCCAGATTTTCTTTCCGCATACATTGACGAAAACGGGGTTTTTCGACTGGAACAACTCAAGGTGGGCCTCATAGAGGTTTTCCGCCTTGGTGCGGGCATCCCCGTAAGCCTCTTTTTCTTCTTGAAAAATTCCTTCCTCAAATTTTTTGATCCCCTCTTTGGAACTCACATTCTCGAAATAACCCCTCAGCAGAGGGTCCTTCAAATTTTCCGGATGCTTGGCGGCTTTCCTTAAAAGCAATTTGATTCCGCGGGAGGAAGTCGATTCGAAAAGGCCTGCCCGAATGCAACTATGGCGGGATTTGCCCGGCTCCACGGTCCATTTTTCGATCGCCTCCTTGGAATGCCCCATCGCGCCATAAGTCGCTAATTGATGGCGAATCACATAAAAAGTCGAGTAGGCAATGATGGCGTCTATATCCAGTTTTTCTTCAAGATTGAGGATGGGGAGATATGACAGGTTGTTGGATCTGTCAATTTGTTCCTGGGTGGCATCGCAAATGGGAGTCCCCACGTCTCCCAGCGCGGTGGCGTAAAACATGAAATCAAATTTGTCTGAATCAATGGCTGTGATGGCGTCGATGCACTTTTGATCGGTGATGTCCCCAAAAATGGTATGGTCAACGTCATCAATTTTGAATCCGGGAATTTCCTTGCCGTACCAATTGGCGATAATTTTCGCATCCTTACCATATACCTTGCGAACGGCTTGAATGGCCGCTGTTCCCATGACCCCGGTTCCACCAATGACCAGAAATTTACCCATTTTGTGCCTCAGGTTGAAATTGGATTGCAAGTAAAAACCTTTTACCGGATATTGCTATCCAATGGTGCTATTCACTAAAGCCTCCCACGCGTCATCGCGAGCCCGCTACGCGGGAGGAAAAATTCTGTACGGATGAGGGTTTAGTCAGCCATAAATCCATAGCCCGTTAATATTTGTTCTAGCCCTCAGGCCGGTCGCGACAAGCGGCGTGGCCGTTATAATTTTCCCAAGCTTTCGTGCCCCGCAGGGGTATGTGATATTTTACCTTTGCCTTCATGCCCCGAAGGGGTAAATCCAGAGTCTGGATTGCTTCGCGGAACCTGTCCTGAGCTTATCGAAGGGCTCGCAACGACGATTAAATGATCTCCCCATATCAGATCAATCATCCTGTGGTTTAAAATAATTTGACGACACGCTCTAAGAGGTTGGAAGGTTTATCTGGCAGAAGCCTTGGGGAGGAATATCCAGAGCACTGTTGAATTTACTCGACAGGTTTTGGCAAGCGATCAATCCAGTCAGTTCGATGATGGCATCATCATCCAAATACTTTTTAAGCCGGGCCGTCAGTTCGTCATTGACTTGAATATCCGACCGGGTCACCGCTTCTGCATATTCCAGAACCGCACGCTCCTGTTCTTCAAAAAGGTCGCTGGCCCTCCACTCTTGCAAAGCGCCAACCTTGGCTGATGAAACTCCACGCTTTAGCAATGTGGCGGAATTCATATCTACACAGAAAGCACACCCGTTGATTTGGGAAACCCTTACCATAACAAGAGAGCGGAGAATGGGACTAAGAGGAGAACTTTTTCGATCCATCGTTCTGAAAAGAAATAGTGCTGCTAGAAACAATTTTGGGGAGCGCGCCCAAAGGAGAGAAGCGTCCAATACTTTCCCATATTTGCGACGTTGGTTCCAAAAGAACAGGCGCAAATACCAGGGATAATCATTGAACGGTTTCGGCTCGATTCTCATTACGTTTTAACTCCCGCCATCATTAGTCATCATACTTTCATAGATAAGTCGGATTCGATTTCGTAAACCTTACGTTCCAATTGCAGATAGTGCCCTCCGAAAAGGATATTTTGGAAAAATTAATTTTTGTTAATTAATCAGAGACGCCGTCCGAAATCAAAAGGAAAGGTCTTAGATCGAGAACAAGGTAAGGTTTTGCAGGATTAGTCGACGTACATAATGTGGGACCTCAGGTTCAGAAAAGAACCCAGCGGTGGCTCGGCCTCCGCCGCCCCTCTCGGAGTTGGGTTCTTCTTCTGGATCTGGGAATTTCCCACTGGGCTGTAAAAATAATGGTTTTAAAAAGCAATGTTTCAATAAATCCAAGGGAAGGCCTGGCAATGAGGCTGATTGAACATTGGGTAATGAAAAGATCCTTAAGATTTGTAAATTTTTCTCCGGCGGCATGCCTGAGCAAAAACAGGGCCCCGCCGTAAAATGAATGAAGGAGGTGTTTTACAATGAAACACTCAATTCTCTTATTTATTTTAATCGGTACCCTCTTACAACCATCGCTCGCAAAAGCCGACCCGCGTTTTTTAGAATTTTCTCCCCAACAGGCTAATTCATTGGATTGGGATCTGACATCCAATGGAATGCATGTCATTCAATACGACTTAGACCAAAATGGCAAACCCGATTTTTATGCTTTGCGAATCGTCAAAAGATCTTTCTTTTCAAAAATGCCTGTTGAAAAAGAAAGAGCGGATTGGCGCGGTCACCTGATTTTTTCCGTCAACCACGGGTCCGTTTCCTATTATTACATCACCGCCAAACATCCTTTATTATATGCGATTGACCTGGATGAAGATGGATCCTGGGATCTTGTATTTAATGACGTTTTGGAAGATGGCTTGAACGGAAACGAACGCTTCTATGATAGTCCCTCGGGACTGCTCGCCAGCGGTGTGAATAATTTTTCGCTTGATCATATTTTGCTGCAAATTTGCGCCTGTCAAAAGCCGCAAAAGGAATCTTGCCTGCTCCGTACAATACCGGGATCTTAAAGGAGTAAATCATATTAGGGCGTCTCAAAAATTCAATCTGGACTATGAGCCAGCCTCTTACGATGAGGGGTTGGCGATTGCAAAGGCCAGAAAATATTAATTTTTAGAGATCTCCATTACTCATTCATTCAAATCCCAGTTGTAATCCAGGTATTTCAATTTTCCGCCGAAATCCTTGAGACTCTTTTG
>JADFGI010000086.1 GCA_022567815.1 Nitrospinota bacterium | reverse complement strand
TTGGAGGAGGAAGGCAAAATATCCATCGGTGGAGGGGCGGGAGAAGAACTTGTATAAAAATTCCAAAAACTTTATCCGCAGTTCCTTCTCATCTGAAGAAAAAGGAAATCCTCCGAATTCCCCCAATGGGGAAATCAAGGAATTCAAACTCAGCGAGCTGGTTCCTGGCAACCCGGAAAAGCACAGGGAGTTTGTTTACGATTTAGCCGAAGCGACCAACTTTGATGCTCAGAAGATCAAACGGGCCAAGCAGGGCGTCATTGAAATAATGCGGGACGCTCTCAACAAGGCGAAAGCCCAGGCGGCGGAAATCCGCGAAACCGCTGAGAAAGAAGCCCACGACAAAGGTTATGCCGAGGGCTTTAAAAAAGGGGAGGTGGATGCCAAGAAAGAATTCCAACCCTGCCTGGAGTCCGCAGAGGATATCATTCAGGAATTGAGTGGGTTCCGCAAAAAGATGTATTCCAAAGTGGAACGGGAAATGATCGAAATGGTGGTTTCCCTGGTTAAAAAAGTCATTCATTTTGAACTTTCCACAAGGGATGACAGCATTCAGGAGATGATCCGTTTGGCGGTTCAGTCGGTTCTCGATAAAGAATCGATGACGATAAAAATAAATCCGGCGGATAAAGAACACGCGGAGAATTTTCGCCCGGAACTGCAACATTTGTTTGGAGAAATCAAAAACATTTCCTTTGAGGCCAGTACGGGCATAGAACGGGGCGGTTGCATTATCGAAACCAACTTCGGAACGGTGGACGCCAGGATGGATAAACTCGGAGAACAAATCGATAAAATCCTCCACCTCGCGCCTCCCCCTCTTGATGACAAGACTCCGAACCAGGAACCTGCGTCCTGACCAAGCGTTATGGAAGATATAAGTGATCTGAAAAAATACCAATCCTTCATCGAAAATACCTCCTTCGTTCGAAAAACCGGAAGGGTGAATCGAATCATTGGACTCATCCTTGAGGGCAACGGTCCGGCCGCATCGGTGGGTAGTATCTGCACCATCTATCCGGGAAACGACCGGCCTCCCGTGGAAGCCCAGGTCGTAGGCTTTCGAGACAATCATACCCTGCTCATGCCACTGGGGGAGCTTATCGGCGTTCAACCGGGGAGTGTCATCGAATCGGCGGATGAATACCCCACGGTCAATGTGAGCCCAAAACTCATTGGGCGTATCTTAGATGGCAACGGACGCCCCCTGGACGGCAAAGGCCACATTCCTCCCAATATGGAATATCCCTTGATGGGAACTCCGTTGAATCCGCTGGACAGAAACCGGGTGCAGGAACCTTTGGATGTGGGCGTCCGCGCGATCAACGGATTGCTCACCTGCGCCAAAGGACAAAGAATCGGTATCCTGGCGGGGACGGGAGTTGGAAAATCCATATTGATGGGAATGATCGCCCGAAACACCAGCGCCGACGTGAACGTGATCGCCTTGATCGGTGAGCGCGGAAGGGAAGTCAAAGAGTTCATCGAGGAAAACCTGGGTCCGGAAGGACTGAAAAGGTCCGTGGTGATCGCCGCCACCTCCGATCAGCCTCCGCTGGTGCGTCTTCGCGGAGCTTTCATCGCCACGACCATTGCCGAATTTTTCCGCGATCAGGGAAAGGACGTTATTCTGATGATGGATTCCGTTACCCGGTTCGCCATGGCCCAACGGGAGATCGGGCTTTCGGTCGGCGAGCCTCCAACGACGCGGGGATACACGCCATCGGTATTTTCCATGTTGCCCAAACTGTTGGAAAGAGCCGGGACCAGTTCTGGAACCGGGAGCATAACCGGCCTGTACACCGTCCTGGTAGAGGGCGACGATTTAAACGAACCCATCTCCGACGCGGTGCGGGCGATTCTCGACGGCCACATCGTGCTCAGCCGCGAACTGGCGTCGCACAACCACTACCCTGCCGTGGATATCCTGAACAGCATCAGTCGTTTGATGATCGACGTCGTTTCCAAAGAGCATCATGAACTTTCAATGCAGTTCAACGACATCCTGGCCACTTACCGGGAAGCTGAGGACCTCATCAATATCGGCGCATATACAAAAGGAAGCAACGCCAGGATCGATTTGGCCATCGGAAAAATCGACCAAATGAACCGGTTCCTCCGACAGGGAATGAATGAAAAAGTCGACTTGGCTGAAACCATTGGCCAGTTAAAAGCCGTTTTGGAGGACTGATCATGAAATTCCGATTTGAAACAGTTCTTAAAGTTCATAAAGAAAAAGAAAACCAGATTAAAAAAGAATTGGGCGTGATCAACACCCATATGCAAAATCAGATGGACCGATTGCGGTTCATGGAGGGAATCGCCGATGAAAAAAAAGAAGAACTGAACCATATAATGGGTCAAGACATTAATATCGATAAGATGGTTCTTTATAATAATTTCTTCACTGGAGTGAACCTGGAAAAGGTGCGCCAGGAACAGGTGATCTCCGAGGTGACGGAAAAGCTGAACCTGAAAAAGCAGGACCTGATTCAATCCATGATGAAAAGACGCACCATGGAAATTATCAAGGAACGGGAGCAGAAGGCTTTTAAAAAGAAACAGCAAAAAATCGAAATCGCGTTGAATGACGAAATCGGTTCCAAACAGTGGTGGTTGAATTCTTAATGAGACAGCGCATGAAAGGTAAATTCATAATTGTCATTTTAGGCCTGACGCTGGGATTTGCGCCTGCCATCTGGATGAGTGATCTTCTGAGCCTTCAGACAAATCCTGCATTTGCCCAGGAAGAATCCCCCGCCCCTGAAACAGAGCCCGCTTCAACAGAAAAGGAAACACAACCTGAGGAAAAAGTCGCCCTCCCCGATCCCGTTCCGGGAATCAGCCCTGAAACATTTCGCATGATCGAGATGATCGAAAAGAAAAACCGCGACCTTAAAAGAAGGGAAGCGGAAATCACTATAAAAGAACAACGGCTGAGGACGCTGGAACAAAATATTCTTAAAGACCTGAAGAAAATTGAAGACGCCATCGCCAGAAGCGACCAACAAATCGGAATCAAAAAAAATCTGATCAAAGAAAATATCGTGGGACTCATCAAAGCGTATTCCGCCATGAAGCCGCAGGATGCGGCCAGGCTCATGGAAGTCATCAATGAAGACCTGGCCATCCAGATTCTTTCTGGAATGAAAAGCAAGGTTGCCGGCCAGGTTTTAAGCAAGCTGAATGTTAAGGTGGCAAAAAATATCAGCGAAAAACTGGCAGGGCGAAGAAAAATTCCAGACAAAAAATAATCCGACTGGAATCATAAAATGATTCTCGGGTAAATCCGGCTATCGACTGTTCTCTAATTCCTCCTGCTTTTTCTCCGGTTGTTTGTTATGCCCGGCCTTCACCATGCCAAAGGAAATAATCATTTTCAATCCGTCTTCCACGGACATATCCAGAAACACCAGGTCTTTTCTTGCAACCATCAATAGAAACCCCGTGGTAGGATTCGGGGAGGTGGGAACGAAAACGTTGATCGCCTCCTCATTGGATTTTTCGGAAATTTCCCCTTTGGCGTTTCCACAAACAATCCCAAGCGCCTTTAAAGGCGGGCGCGGATAAGTCAACAAAACCATATTTTGAAACGAGGGCGTCTCGGTTTCGGAAATCGTATGCACCACTTTTTTGATGCTGGTATAGATCACCCGAACAAAAGGAATGTTGCTTAAAAGACGCTCGCTAATTTTCAGAATTTTCCTGCCAAAAAAATTAGTCCCAAACAATCCAACCAAGCCAATGAACACAATGAGGAACACAAACCCCATTCCAGGGATATGGTACTCCGCCATCCACTTGAGGGCGGTGGGTTCAAATACTTTGGTTATCACTGGCTCCATGGCCCGGTCAACATTCCTGATGACAAAGGCCAGAACCAGATAAGTCAAGGCGACAGGGACGGTCACCAACAATCCCGCAATGATATTTTTCTTGATCGCTTTTCTTAATCGTTTCATTTTGGTATCGGGTTGTGATAAATAATCCTCCCCGCAGGCAGGGGAAAATTATGAAAATTACCCACGCAATGGGTCGCGTCCATGTCCGTCACGGTCCGTATGCCAGATACTTTACACTGCCGAGGCGTTGTTAACAATCGGAGAATGATAGAAGAGTTGATTAAAAAATTACTATAGAACCGCCTATTGAAGCTTCATGGTCTCCAAATGCTCTTTCACCTGGATGACCAGAGAAGGATAACTTAGGGAGCCCAGCTCGATAAACCTCCGGTAAAAATGAAGGGCAGGTTTGATTTCACTGCTTTCTTCGTAGAGCACCGCTAAATTATAATTGGTGCCGGGATGATCGGGGTCAAGGGAAAGGGCTCTATTTAAAATCCCTCTGGCCCTATCCAATTCTTTCTGCTTTTTATAAATAATTGCAAGATTATTAAAAGCCTCCAGATTGGTTGGATTGAGGTCAATAGCTTTTAAATAATGCCTGATCGCCTCCTGATAGTTTTTTTTCATAAAATAAACGACACCGATATTGTTGTATGCCTTGGCATACCCGGCATCGAGATAAACCGCCCGCAAAAACTCATCCAGCGCCTGGTCGAACTTCCCCATTTCCTTGAAAATTACTCCCTTGTTGTTGTAGGTATCCGGATTGTTCGGGTCCAGCTCTTCCGATTTTGAATAATTGGCAAGGGCTTTTTGCCAATCCTTGGCCTGCTGGAAAAAAATACCCCGATTGAAATAATAATCGCTGTTATTAAAAACATTTTCCCGGCCAGCAGGATCGATTCGGGAAATTTCTGGCTTCACCGGGGAAGAAGGTAAAGAGGCGACTCCCGAATTTTTCTTTTGAATCTCTATCGTCAGCTTTTCCGGATTTTCTTTAGTTTCATTTGATACTTTTGGAGACACTTGGGCTTTCTCCAGAACCAGTTTTTCAGATGGTTTTGACGGAGCTTCCGGTTTAACGGCAATTTCATTATCCAGGATTTCAACAGCCTCAGATTTCAGCGCGGGAACTTCTTCAGGAACCACTGCCTGCTTTTCCAAAACCGGCGCCGCCGCCGCCACGGGTTTTTCCGTTGGCTCAACGGGAGGAACCACCAGATTTTTTTTCTCCGCGACTGCGGGCGGAATTTTTGGGGTTACCGGGCTTGCGGGTTTTAAATCTGGTAATGGTAAGAAAGCGGCTTTTTCATTTTGGACATCAATGCCCACCTCTTCCGGCTTCCCGGCTTTCTTTTTGGGCGGATAAGGAGTCATAACCTTTTTGAAAACGGTTTCTTCCTTTTTGCTTGAGCGAGGTTCTTCAGGAGCCCTTATCGTGGCGGCTGCGTTGGGAACAACCGCTTTCCCGTCCTGAACGGTTTCTTCCTCTATCGAAGATTTTTCTGTGGGCTCTGCCGGAGAAACCTCAATGGTTCTTCCACTCCTGCGCGGAGGGCGAGTTTGCTCACGCCGTGCAACGTTTTCTGGTTGCTGTTGGAACTTTTTCGCCGAGCCTCCAGGGCCCACCTTTTGACGGGGCGGATCCTTAGCCTCCTCCCTTGGAATCGATACAGGCACATCAGGTTTTTGCGTAATAGGAGTCTCTTGAAAGGCAAATGCGCCGATGGAAATCAAATACGCTAAAATGGCGGCGGGGAGAACGATTAACAAAAGAACTCTGAAGACCGTGGCGAGTCCGGAACGTTTTAACGGTTCACTCTTGCCCACCGGGTTGATTTTCCGGTCGGCCTCCCATTTGGGCGCAGTTTTTTCCTTGACGGCTTTTTTTAGACTATCTGCAATTAGGCTCACGATAGCTCCTACCGGGATTTGGCAACCGATAAAAGAATCGGATTCCGCCCTGAAAATTTTAATGCGTCCACATGAATCCTGGCCGGTTGGGCTTCCTTATAAGGGCCAACATAAACCATATACCAGTCCTGATCCTGGGTGACCGCCTTTTTCCAATAACCGTTGAATCCTGCTTCCCTCAGCTTCCTCACCTCTTCTTTAGCCTGAGACTCCTCTGGTAAAGAATATAACTGAATCCGATAATTTCCATCAGCCTTTGCAGACGCCTGGCTTTTAGCGGGTTCACCGGTTATGGACAGGTTTTCGGACTCTTTGGGGAGCTCCTGGTTTCCCGTAACCGGTTTTTCAACCGGTGAAGCCACAGAATCGGATTCGGTCGCCCTGGTTTCGGGAATGGAAGCGACTGAGGTTGCTTTCCCTGAAGGGGCACTCTGGCCTTCCGTCAATTCAGCGGTAGGAGCGATTTTTTTCACCGAGGTTTGCGTTATTCTAATATTGGACAGGAGACGCTTGACCCCTGATTTCCAATCGATGGCCATTTGGGTGGATGCGAAAAATGCCAGCCCGGCAAGGAAAAATAAAATCGACGCAATGACCGGCAAACGAAACCGTAAAAAATAATTCCAGTGATGATCCTTTTCTTCATCCCCCATTAGACTTTTAATTCCATTATTGACCTGCGACCGATCAATCACATCCACCTGATCGTTATAACCGCTGAGCAGGGCACGATCACAAACAAGATTGATCAATCTGGGATACCCCAGGGAATATTTGTAGATTTCTTTTAATGCCGACGGATTGAACGAAACGTGAGAACCTGCTCCGGCCACCAACATCCGATGGTTGATGTACTGAACGGTTTCTTGTTTCGACAAGGGAATGATTTCATAGCGGATGGATATTCGCTGGTTGAGTTGCTTCAGTTCCGGCAACTTCAATTTATCGTTCAGTTCCAGTTGACCCACAAAAATTATTTGCAGGAGTTTCTCTTTCTCCGTTTCCAGATTGGACAAAATCCGCAGTTGTTCCATCACTTCAAGAGAAAGGTTTTGCGCCTCGTCAATAATCAGAACCGTGGACCCTCCCGTCTCGTACTGAGCGAGAAGGAAAGCGTTCAAGGCATCGATCAGCTCCTTTTTTGAAGCCTGATTGACCCATCCCATGTCAAGGATTTCGGCAGGCTTTGGCAGAGGCAGGGAATCGGGTTCAACGAATTCTCCCTCGAAGAAAGTATCTAAAGGAACCGTTTCCTCATAATAAACGGACGCAGGCTTGACACCCAGGTCGTGAACGCAGGTTCTCAGCAAATCCATGTCGGAAAGCATGGGATTGAGAATCAAAGCCACCTGAATATTGTCATTGAGCCTTTCCAGCAAACAACGGCAGAGGGTGGTTTTCCCCGTCCCAACATCGCCAACGATGGCCATAAATCCTTCACGCTGGTTGATGCCGTATAGCATGTGGTCCAGCGCTCCCTGATGGTGTTTGCTCAGGAAGAAAAACCTGGGATCGGGAGTCAGACTGAAAGGCTTTTCACTGAATCGGTAAAAATTTTCGTACATGGTTCTGATTTACCTTCTCTCAGAAGTGGTTGTCGTTTAATCCCACCAGCCCCGCAACGCGGGGAAGAGATAAGAGGCTGACGATTGCGTCGCGCGCGACTCCTGCGCGGAGGGCGCTCGCCCCGCTAACGCGGGAGGAAAAGTTTAAGGCTCCGCTCGCTATGCTCACGAGCCCCGAAAAGCTATAAACCCATAGCACGCTAATATTGGGTCCACCGTCATGTTGGTCAAGCAACATTGCCCGGCGAGAGAAATTTCCCCCTCGCGGGAGCGAGCGCTTGCGGCGGGGTCGTTCATTGCATGTGCCTGTTTAACCCGAACCGCTTCAACCGTTTCTCCTCAATACGCCACCGATCGTCAATCGCTTCCCCCACCATGATCTCCGGCGTTAAAAGAATCACCAGTTCGGATTTTTCATAAACCGTCATATCCTGCCGAAACCATTTTCCGATGACCGGCACCTCCTCCAGAGACGTTGTGGGATCCCTTTTAGGTTCCTTTCGCGCTTTCATCATTCCGCCAATGACAACGGTCTGGCCGTTGCGGGCAAGCACCACATTGTTCGATTCGCGAACATCCACAATCGGAATTTCGTACTTTCCATCGGGCGATTGCCTTTCTCCAATTTTTCGCTTCACGCTGATATAGACGCTCATGATAACGTTGCCGTTGACATTGATCTGTGGCACGATATCGAGAACGATGCCAAGTTCAACCGGATATGGAATGAAATCCGTCGTCGTTTCAACTCCCTGAGAAGGCGTAGCGGGAACAAAAATCGTATCTTCGGTCCCAACCTTTAACACAGCCCGCTGGTTGTTCAAGGCGGTTATTCTGGGGCTGGCGATGACACTGACGTCGCCTTGAAGGGAAAGCATTTCCAACATTTCATCCAAGCGGCCCTCTCCATTTAAAAATCCGCGTACTTGTCGGCCTCCATCACCGGATAAATAGTCCTTTCCGGGACCGTGATTATTGAGAGCGCTTATCCGGCTCCAGTCGATTCCCGTTTTATACTCATCCCTAAGCGCAATCTTGATGATACGCGCCTGGATGAACACTTGCCTCTGCACGGAACCTTCCACCTCCTCCAGATATTTCGCCACATTCAGTAACACTTGCGGGTAAGCCTTTACGACGATGACCCCCGCTTGTTTGCTGATCGAAACATAACCATGCCCGGCAGTAAGAAGATCCTTCTCATCCTCATTTTCCAAGTCCCTTACCAAAGGAATCCCGGTATCAATCATTTGTTGCAGGCCAAACGAAATCTCTTCCCACAAATCGGTTTCTTCCGCTGAAAAAATCCGACTGGAACTGTTTCCAGGGACAGTTGAGGTCCGTAAAGGGGCTCCCACCGAGGCCTGTAAATTTCCCGATCCTTCCCGCCTGGTGATCAGATAGTTCAAATGAAATACGCGGGTCTGCATTTCCAGCGGGGTCACCTGAATGAACTCACCATCGATTTCATACCGCAAATGAAGGGGACGCAAAACGTGGTCCAGCATTTCACCAAGCGTTACGTTGTTGAGGTTCAGGGTCACTTTCCTTGAAATCGCGGGATCGATCATGATGTTTTGATCGATCTCCCTGGCCAGGGCAAACAGAATGGTTTTGACATCCACCTCCTCCGCAGATAACGAAAAGCGCGGACCCTTGGCTGGTGGCTTTTTCGGGACAAGATCCAGTTGGGGAAGCGTCAGCTCCAGCAAGGGAGCATGTTCTTTTTGCTTTAAAGATTTAAATGGAATTGCGGGTTGAACCTCAACCAGGTTTTCAAGGCGAGATTCTCCCTTTACCTTTCGGAGCTCCTCCTGAGTGGCGCAGGAGGCGACAAAAACCAAAAAGAGGACGACCCAATATGCAGGATTGACTGGATATGCTCGTTGGCCCATGAATTTTATTCCCACAAGTGGGTTTCATACCCCGTGGCTTACCACGGCCTTTAAATGAAAATCCTTGTCGGATACCCCGTCCGCTTGCGACGGGGTCGTTGATTGATTTAACCGGAATTATCACAAAGTTATCTAAATTTAATATAACGCGAAACCCGGTCTAAGTCTAATAAATTGTTGATTTTGCAGAGATAACCCATCCTTTGGGCGGCCTTGGAGTGTTCTCTGGAGAGAAGGATTCTGTCCCCTGTTCAGGACAGAATCCGAGCATCAGAAAATTCGGCCAGCGTGATGCTGACTCCTCCGCGGAGGGCATTCGCCCCGCGAGAGGGAAATTGCTCACGCCGCCAGCGTGACGCTGGACCCAGTATTAATGTGCAACCAGCCTGTGGGCTGGATCAAATATTAACGTTCTATGGATTTATGGCTTTTTGGGGCTGGTGAGCACAGCTTACCC
>JADFGI010000085.1:1641-9682 GCA_022567815.1 Nitrospinota bacterium | reverse complement strand
CAGGAAGTGTATGGAATGTATCGGAGGAAAATTTGATCCGGAAATAGTTTTAACGAGCGCCGGGCTCTGATTCCCCAATCAGGGCCTTCAATTAATAGGCTCAAAGTGGGCTGAAAAATGACGCAGGAAGGGAGGTTGCTTCGTGATGCGATAACCCGGAATATCTGGGCGCTTTTCTCCCACTTGCTTCATCACCTCGACGATGTAATCAAAATGGCTCTGGGTGTAAACCCGTCTGGGAAAAGTAAGCCGGACCAATTCAAATGGAGCGGGAGATTCCGCTCCAGTTTCAGGCGCAACTTTTCCGAACATGACGCTTCCCAATTCCACGGCGCGGATGCCGCCCTCCAGAAAAACTTCATTGACCAGAGCAATCCCCGGATAATGATGTACGGGAATGTGCGCAAGAAATTGTTTCGCATCCAGATAAATAGCGTGGCCGCCAGCCGGACGGACGAGCGGGATTCCCAATTGCAGAAGCTTGTTTGCCATGTATTCTACGGTGGCATGTCGATAAATTTGATAATCCAGCTCCGGTACGGGCACATCCATCATGCTCATTCCCTTTGTGGTCTCCCAATTGTCACGGGGGACATCCAGAACCAAGGCTTTCATTGCAATTTCTCCATGAGGTTTTTACAAAAATTAAGATAATTCTATTGTTGGATTAATGAATTTATAAATTCATGACATAATTGTGTATTCCTTGAGCGGCTTTCTTTCCTGCCCCCATTCCCCCACGATACAATTACCATACAGTTTTGGTTTACAATCCTAATAGCTGACCTGCCCCTGTTAGTTGTACCACTTCTTAAGTTAGGAATTCCATTTGGATAAAGTTCCCCTGACAAGCTGTAGGGGAAAGATTTATTGTCAATTCCCGGAATTTGCGTCGCGGTGAACGCCACCACTTCATAGCCCGTTTCATTTTTAAAACGGGTATGAAAAGCGTGAAAATCCCTCCCAGCCGCTCCCATGATTAGAATTCTTTTTCGGGGATTGCTCATCGTTGCCTTGCGCCTTAATACTTGAAGGTCGGTTAACGCGTTTGCGTATCGGGAACTTCTTTTAACACAACCTTTAACGGAAGGACGTTATCTTCCCGTATCAGTTTGATTAAATATTCCTTATAGGGCGTTGAGTGAGCGACGCGTTTTGGCAATTCAATTGAGTTTTTAATGGAGAACCCGTTAAACTCAATTATCACATCTCCAGGTTTGATTCCTGCATGAAAAGCTGGGCTATTTGGGACCACTTCCCTTACAAGAGAACCATAATCAATGGTAAGCATTAATGTTTCCTTTATATCCAGGGTGATATCTTGAACCACCACTCCTAACCAACTTCGAACCACGCGGCCTTTATCCTTAAGTTGTGACAAATATTTTTTAACCAAATCGATTGGCAAGGAAAAACCCATCCCTTGGGCTTGAGTAATTATTATAGTATTTATACCGACAACCTCACCCGCAGTATTAATCAAAGGACCTCCGCTATTTCCAGGATTGATGGAGGCGTCGGTCTGAATGAAATCGTCATAGGGACTTGCGCCGATAGACCTGCCCTTACCGCTCACGATGCCAACAGTAACAGTTTCATCAAATCCAAATGGACTGCCTATGGCCATAACCCAGTCCCCGACTTTAAGATCATCTGAACTACCCAGTGGCAAAAAAGGGAATGCTGAATCCGAATCAATTTTAACCAACGCCACGTCTCCGATTTTATCTATGCCTATTAAGCGACCCTTAAATAATCGTCCGTCCGCCAAAGATACCTGTAGGGCATCTGAATTGGCCACTACATGAGCGTTGGTAAGAATGAATCCATTTTTATTAAAAATAAAACCCGATCCTTCACCTTGTTGTCTAAAGTCCTTAGGCTGTTGAGGAGAAGGCATACTTGGCTGACCGCCAAAAGGGGATTCGCGGTAGTAACGGTCCCTGACATCCTGCATGGACCGGATATTCACCACAGCAGGACTCAACTTTTCCGCAAGACGCCTAAACAGCTGAGCATCAAAGATAACCGACTCTTCTAGCGAAGAATCTGATCTCTCGGTCCACAATTTTTCGTCGGCCCAGACCGTCCCATATACCAAAGGAATTACCAAAAAGATAATAAAAGCCAGGGCTCTAGTAAAAAGTGAAGAAATTTTTATCACAATTATTTATCCTTTACTATCTATTATATGATCTTGTTAATTAATGCCTTTTTCCTTCATTGCAAATTGAGTGATATTACAAATCGACTTTTCTGAAAAGGATTTTGTATTAAAAACCAAATCAAAATTCTCAAGATCCTTGTCGGCTCCCTGAAAATAATTATCGATAAACTCTTTTCTATCATGATCATTTTGGAGAACTAATTCTTTCGCGCGCGCCAAGCCCATTTCCCGAATTTGACTGATGTGAGATACCCGATCATCGAATGGAGCCGTTAATTTGATTCTAAGGCCTTCAGGTTTCCCCTTCAATATATGATTTCCTCCTCGCCCAAGGATTATGGCGCTCTCTTGCAAAACGATTGTTTTTATCAGGCGCGATACTTTTAAAACATAATCTTTCTGGAGGATGACGCCTGAACTCAAGATATAATTCACCCAATCGAATACGTTACCTTTCTTTTTTTCATCCAGCGTTTCCAGCACAGCGCTACTGACCTCGTCTCTCCCAACCACAAAATTGAGGAGCTCCTTACCATACACATGCCAACCGAATTCCTTTTCCAGGTTAGGGATGATACTTTCCTCCCCACATCCAAAATCCCGGGATACGGTCAGAAATGGATGAGGTTTTGAACCTCCGCCTTCCTTTCCCTTTGCGCGATTATCTTCCCATTCTTTTATTTTTCCGGAAATAATTTTTTCAGCTAATGTAAGGAGGGATGACGTTTATCATTTTTTTTCCTTTGAAAAAATATTGGAATAATTATTGCGTTGGCAAAGTGTTGGACTTCAACAACTTATCCTTTGCCATCTTCAAAGCCGCTTCATGAGGAGCTATATTTTCTTCTCGCGTTCGCAAAAGAACTGCTTCAGTATTGGCGCTGACAGTTTTTTTTACTCTTTCAAAAGCCTGAGACTCGGACATTTTTGCCAACTCTGACGCCGCGCAAATAACCCCGCCAGCATTGGCAATAACGTCTGGGATTATCACTATGCCCC
This sequence comes from Nitrospinota bacterium, assembly GCA_022567815.1. GTDB lineage: Bacteria > Nitrospinota > Nitrospinia > Nitrospinales > VA-1 > JADFGI01. The sequence goes on along the minus strand of JADFGI010000085.1, from coordinate 6,516 downwards.
GTTGATACATTTGCTTTGCGGCTCCATGGGTTATTGGTATATTGGCTCCTTCCAAAACCAACCGGGTTTTTAATAGATGTTGATTTAATTCGGTATAAATGTCTGGGCGAGCCGCAGGGATGAAAATATCAGACTCAACTTCCAACATCTTTGCGTTAGAAATATTCTCTCCTAACCTGGAGCCTTGGACCGAATGCGAAACTTTGACGAATTCGATTAATGCGGGAATATCGATTCCAATGGGATTATAAATCGCTCCCTTGCTATCACATGTGGCGATCACCTTTACGCCTCGTTCCACTAGAAACCTGCCAGCGGCTTTTCCCACATTGCCAAAACCCTGGATGAACACGCGGGCATTTTCTAAATGCAGGCCGAGAAATTTACTGGCAGTATCAGCTGATATGGCAATTCCATATCCAGTCATGCCTAATTCATCTAAAGGGAGTCCGCCTAAAGATTTGGGGAGCCCAACAGCTCGGCCAGTTTCATCATGTATGTATGCCATGCATGCTTCATCTGTTCCCATATCAGGGCCGGGGATATAATCCGTGAGTTGTTTGATCGATTTGGCGAATTGACGGATCAGGATTTCCTTGTTCCATGTTGTGGGATCCGCCAAAATGGCGGATTTCGCGCCGCCATGAGGCAGGTCACTCAAAGCGTTTTTGAGAGTCATCGCGCGGGCCAACCGGAAAACCTCGCGGGTTGTGACGTCCACTGCCATCCGGCATCCGCCTATAGCGGGACCTAAAGCCACATTATCGATGACGACAATTGACTGCAGTTTTAATACCGGTTCATTCATGTGAATGATCTTTATCGGACCAAAATCATCCGCGAAACTATCCATATAGTGAACGCTCACAGCCCCTCCTTAATCGCGGAAATTATTTTTGGAAGTCATTTTTGCATCTAATACAACCATTGAATTACTATAGAGCCGGACCGGGTTTAAATCTAATGAAAGTAATCTGGATTCCGCCTCAACCCATTCGGCAATCAAATTAATAAACGCCAATAGCTTTTGAATATCCAGAGGACCTTCAGACCGAATGCCCTGGATAATGCTTCCCGCCTTTGTGCGAAATATTGCCTGCATGATTTGATCATTCTCCGCTGGAAGTATAATTTGTTTAATGTCTTGGTAGAGTTCAACATATTTGCCGCCTGTGCCAAACACAATGACCGGGCCAAAATCTGGATCACGATGCACGCCAATCATCAAATCAAGCCCCGGTGGCATTTGCTCCTCTACCCATATTTGGTTTGGCCAGGCGTCGTTCATATCTTTCCAAGCGATATACAAATCATTTTCTTTATATAAATCTGATCGAATTCCTTTCAATTCTGTCTTGTGCTGGATGCCTTCTCCTATTACCTTGAGCATTAATGGAAACCCAATTTCATTGACAGCTTTATGCAGGTCCTCACTTTTACGGATGTGCAATCTTCCAGGAATACGGATGCCGCATTCTGATAGCTTTTGTTTAAGCGTCATTTCATCGTAAACTTCATTACCTTGGGACAACCAGCTTTGAAGGGGCGCTGAACGATAGATAGGTCCTGCCTTGTTTTCATATTTTTTAAGGCTTGCCTTTTGGGAGCCCGCCCGGCATAACAGATTGACAGCCCAAGCGGCCTCTTCACCAGATGGAAAGACGGGAATTTTTTTTCCGCGAAGATATTCACAAACCTTGGGATACATATCTTTTCCATATGCCCCTAGTATCATTGGTAAATCCTTAGGCAAAACTTTATTTAATCTTGGAATTATTTCTGCGTTAATCCCCTCCGTTCCTGAAAGAATAACCATTAGCAGGCAATCGTACATCCCGGAGTTGAGTAATTTTTCTAATGCAAAAACACATTGTTCATTGGTCCCGGACACCGTCAAATCAACCGGATTTTTCAGAGAATAAAAACCGGGAAGCGTCTCTTTTAATTCTTTCTGAACTTCAACCGGAGGTTCATCTACGATACATCCACCCTTTGAGCAAAGGTCAGCCAGCATTACCCCCATTCCACCGCCGTTTGAAACTATTAAGACACGGTTACCCTGGCGAGTATTGGCAACCGAAAATAAGTGCAAGGCATTGATCAATTCGGCTAATCCTTGAACTTCGACCATACCCGCTTGTTCACAAGCGGTTTGGAAAACAGGGTACGACCCAGCTAAAGAGGCAGAATGGGCCTGAACAGCTCGGTTGCATGTCTCAACTTTTCCACCCTTGCAAATGACAATTGTTTTTTTTCTGGTTATGCTTTGGGCTAATTCCAGGAAACGCCGTCCATCCTGCAGGCTCTCAAGATAAACTCCGATAACGTTCACCGCTGGATCAGCGCCAAAACTTTCAAGGGCTTCACATTCCCCTATATCGGTCCGGTTACCAAAATTGATTGCGCGATGCACCCCCAAGTGGCGTGATGAAAGCTGGTCAAGCATCGTCGACATGAATGCCCCGCTTTGGGAAATAATTGCGACAGGCCCACAATCAGGCAAACGGATTTCATCGGGAGACAAGAAAAAACTATTGAACCGGTTTTGAGAGCTAAAAGTTCCCAGGCAATTTGGGCCGATAGTTCTAATGCCCCATCTACTACATAATTTGACTAGTTCATTTTGCAGTTGTCTTCCTGCATCGTCTGTTTCAGCAAACCCTCCTCCGATTACGATCAGGTTTTGGACACCTTTAATCGCTAGTGGCTCAATAAGATCATTGACATGGTCTGCCGAGACAGCGGCGATGGCCAGGTCAGTAATCTCTGGAAGATCATTTATGGCTGAAACCGAATCACAGCCAGGCAAAGAATGTCCTTGGGGATGAACAATGGTGATAGCGCCTTCATAACCCTGGGATAGCAAACTTTCCACAATACGTTTCCCCAGATTTCCTGGAGTCGGAGACGCTCCTATTACCGCCACTCCCTTGGGAGCAAAAAACGGTTCTAAAAGGTGGGTAGAAGAAACGTTATTTGCTTCAATACTCATTGTTGCCGCCTTATTCATATTGTCCCCAATAGTCATCCACTCCTTTTTGAATCTGCTGGATGACCTCATCCTGACGATGGGGTTCAAACAAATGATGAAATCTTTTCTGCCGCTCAAGAAACTTTTCTACCGGCAACCGCTTGCGCGGGCGCACGGTATGTTTTACTTCGCCTTCGAAGTATTCCTTAACTGGGAAAATGCCTGTATCAACCGCCAATTTGGCAATCAATTGAGAATCTTTAGGATCAAATCCCCAACCCGTGGGGCATGGCGACATGCAGATAAACATGCGAGGGCCTTTTAATTTCTTCGCTCGCGCAAACTTGTTAGACAAGTCTATAGGTTCGCGCGGAGACACCGTTGCCAGATAAACCGGCTTCTGAGCTTTCCAGCATTCAAACAGGTCTTTTTTATTTATTTCCGTACCCGCTTCATGTTCATCCGTGCTGGGCGTCGTCTGGGTTGCGCTCCCATAGGGAGACGACGGCGATAACTGAAAGCCCGTGTTTCCGTAAGCCTCGTTGTCATAGCAGAAATAGATGAAGTCCAGCCCCCTGTATATCGCCGCCGAAGTGGCGCCAAAGCCGATATCGCTTGAAGAGCCGTCACCGGCAACCACAATAACCTGGAGATTTTCTTTTTCCTCCAACCCGCGATACTGAAGGCGGATGTCAAGAGCGTCGCGGACGCCCTGCGCCGCAGGCACAGGCCCGCCCATGGTGGTATAGAGCCACGACCCTTTTAACGGAGTAAACGGGTAGATAGAAAGAAGGGTAAAACATCCAGCGGCATTGCAAATCAAAAAATCATCACCCAGCTCCTTCAACCCCAGCCTCAGACCGTCCAGCCCCCCGCATCCTGCGCAAAGCCCAGTTCCCGGGGCAATGGCTTCATTAGGGTGAAGGTCTTTTATTTTTTTATGAGGGCCCGTTAATACTTTCATGACGGTGGAACCTCCTCTTTCAGATTTGCTATCTGCTGAAGCCGGTTAAAGCTGCTCAGATCCGTTTCGTCATACAGGTAGAGTGGCGCATCCGTGTCCGGTTTATCCAGATGCTCAATGATTGCCATGAAATCCTGGTCATCAATATCTTTTCCCCCAAGGCCGCCGATGACCGACAGGATTTTTTCTGGCCGGTCTTCCCGAGCATAAAGGGAGGCAACAATTTCCGGATATGTTATCCCACCCATGCCTGGCGCAAGATTTTGATCAATCACCGCAACTCTGGCGTGTCCGCAAAGGGCAGAGGCAATCACCTTGACCGGAAATGGTCTGTAAAGTCTCAGCTTTAATAGGCCCGCCTTAATTCCTTGCTTGCGAAGTTTCATCACCGCTGATTTTCCTTTGGTAGCAAATGAATTGCTCATCACAAAAACGTATTCTGCATCGTCCATATGAAACTTTTCGACAGGCTCGTAAAAACGTCCAAAATGTTTTTTAAAATCCCGTGCCACATCATTGAAACAATTTTCCGCATTGCGACAGGCTAAATCCTGCTGTAGTTTGAAACTGGTATACGTCGCCCCGCCAAAAACCGCCGAAGCGCGAGCCATCGGTCGCGAGGCCTGGAACACCGGTTGTTTGGCCGTGTACAACGGCAGGAACTTTCGCGCTTCCTCCTCATCTGGAATCAATACCGGTTCGCGGGTAAATGATAAATAAAATCCATCCATGTTAACTAGAACCGGGAGACAAACGTCAGAGTCCTCTGCAATCCGGTAACTCATCAGGACAAAATCAAAAACTTCCTGACAGGTTTCGGCATGGAGTTGAATCAAACCACAATCCCTGGTGCTCATGACATCGTTGTGGTCCGGTTCAAGGGTTATCGGGGTTGCCAGAGCTCGCGACACATTTACCAGCACTAAAGGCACCCTCCATC
>JADFGI010000085.1:0-1631 GCA_022567815.1 Nitrospinota bacterium | reverse complement strand
CCAAGCCTTGCAGGATTCCCTGGCTTGAAGAAGCGGTAAAAACGCGAACGCCGGAAGCTCCCGCCGCGCCAGCCGCCATGAACATGGAATGTTCCGAGTCCATATTGGTGAATTTCCCCTGCAGGGAGCCATCGGCAAACCATTTCGCTAAAGTTTCAATAATTTCAGTTTGTGGGGTAATCGGGAACGCCGGAACATATTCCACCCTCGCCATTCGCGCTCCCCATGCGGCCGCTTTATTTCCCGTCAACATTATTTTATTATGTGTATTCATGGAAACGTTCCAGTTTCTCTAACAGTTTGAATAAAATGCCCAGCACATTCCTGAGCGCAGATCATGCATCCTTTGCAATATTCATAATTGATTTCCGGCCTGCCTTCTGGGGTCAACCCAATAACTCCATCCGGACACCGGGCATAACAGATCAGGCAGTCATTGCAACGCTCTAAATCAATTTCAGGCCTCTCCACCCTCCAGTTTCCAGTTTTGTGCAATACCATATTCCCTGGGTTTAAAATAATGGGAGCCCCATCGATTACAGGCAATAAGCTGGGAGAAACCAAGGACTTTGCGGTAATAGCCTCTTCTGTCCTTTGAGAAATGACCGCTGGTTCAATGATTGAGAATATTTCACTTACCAAGTCGATATTGCCCTTCAGCATCTGGTGAGAAATTCCATGCTGGGTCAATTCATCTTCCATAGCCAGCAGAAAAACCTGCAAATCAATGGTTCCCAATAAACAGGCTCCCACTGCAGAAAGCGCCGAACCATATATCGATCTGTTGTTAAGGCGCTTGAGGCAAAGTTCGGTCAGGTCAGCCGTCTTTACCGAAAATTTTTCCGACAACTGGTCTGGAATCCTGGCAGAATTGATAAAAATAACGGTGGAGGGGTCTGCGCCACACAGGGGAGCAGATTGCGGATCATTAAGCAGGGTCTCATCCCCGATTAAAATGATGTCAGGAGAGGAAATCGGGCCGCGTTCAAGAATGTCTTCTTCGGATATGCGAGTAAAAGCGATGACCGGGGCGCCCCTTCTCTCAGCCCCGTAAAGAGGAAAATCCTGGGCCTGATATCCAGAATAAAACCCAGCGGTTCCTAGAATCTGGCCTGCTGTTTTTATTCCCTGGCCGCCGCGGCCATGAATGCGAACTCGCCACATTTGGGCCTCGCACAAAAAGGTGAATTATTTGTTCCCTATAACATAAGACACCTTCTAAAAATAAATATTCCACCTTTAACAAAATAAAACGGGGTCATGGAGAAAGGATTTTCATCCAATATTTCTTAATTTTCCGTGCCTTAATTGGAATAAATTGCTGGTTTTTTGAATCATATAAAGAAAGGGAGGAGCGGGCGATGAGTAATTCTACCCATTCTTTTACAATTGAAGTCGAAGGCGTTAAAGGGACTTGTCCCGCTGGAGAAAAGTACGCGCTAGAAAATATTGCTCAAGGCAAAATCCCGGTCCTTTCCTGCGAGGGGCCTTGTATACGGGGGGAAATCGCTAGGCTTGCCGCGAACATCGTAGCCAAGGGATCCCCCTACGCCCGTAGTTGTTATGCGGAAACGTTACTGGTTCCTCATTCTTCAATGGCGCGTTGGGTAAAGGATGCCGATAGGGTCGTA
>JADFGI010000471.1 GCA_022567815.1 Nitrospinota bacterium | reverse complement strand
CTTGTATGAGAAAACTAATTACCATTATAAATACGATGATCAAAAATAATACTCTTTGGAATGAAAATCTGCAATTTTCAACTTGACTCCAAAGACAGTTGCTAACCCCCTTTAAAAAGGGGGGATCTGAATCTCCCCCTTCTGCGAAGGGGGCTGGGGGGATTTATACTCTTCCAACTCCAACGAGGATGACCGTACTTACGCAAAGCTCTCCTCATGACCGGACAACCTGAAATAACTCTCTGGCGGGTGAGGGTTCACTTCGCCCAAAGGAGCTATATTTTATTAGTTAAAAAATTTTCCTCCCCACCTTGACATGCCTTCCCGCTGATTCTATCTATTATACAGAGAGGATGAAAAACAAGGTCATGACCCATCTTGAAACTTTATCCCAATAAAGGAGGTATTAAAATGAAACTGATGACCTACAATCCAAATAAGACCTTACAGGATTTTTTCAATGGCGATATGGAGCCATTTTTTTCCAGGAATTTGATTGATTTCTTTAACCCGGAAACCGTCCGCGCGATCCACCCAAAGGTTAATATTGTCGAGAATGAGAATGAGTTCCTTCTCACAGCTGAAGTTCCCGGAATGGTGGATGATGATATTGATGTGGAAATCAAGGATGGCGTGTTGAGTCTTCGGGGTCACGTCAAAGAGGAAAAAGAAACCCAGGAAGATAATTATCGCATCAAGGAGTTTCGTTCGCAGAATTTCGAGAGGAGCTTCCGTCTTGGCGAGCAGGTAGATCCCGAAAAGGTAGCCGCCAAATTGGAAAAAGGCATTCTCAGAGTTTCCCTTGGGAAGAAAGAAATCGCAAAACCCAGGAAAGTGGCAATAAATATCGGTTCCTGATTTCCGCCAACCTTCAGAACCGCCGGTTTGTCCAGACCTAACGGGGCAAACTGGCGGTTTTCATATTCTGGCCTGCAAACAAATTTTTTGTGAACATTTTCTACACCAGTCTCCCCGCTTTTCTGGAAATCTAAAATCTTCCAAAATAAAAATTTTTAATTACTTTCATAAAAATATTCGATAAATTAAGCTATATTATTAGTGCGAGTCGGCAAAATCCCGGCGGGTTGTTTTTCTCTGCGCATTTTGCCTGATGACCGCATATCCCTTGATATATCTGATATTTGTATTTTTTTGTTTTTCCAGGAAGGAATAAGATGAAATCCTTAGCATCCATCAACGATAAAGATATCCAAATCATTAAAATGGCTTTGAATGATTCCATTTCCGATATGAACACCGAGCTCAAAGGGGAAATTTCCGAAAAAAAACGCAACTCCCTTTCTGAATATAAACTTAAATACACCCGCGTTTTTGACAAACTCAAACTGAATTCTTCTCTATATGCTTTGGCGGCCTCGGACCTGGATATTGTGGCGGGGGGATTGAACGACGCCATAGAATTGCTCGAAGAACATTTGACGGATGAGGATCTGGACGACGAGGATAAAGAAGAAATCCAAACCTACAAAAACGATTGCGCCCGGTTGGTCGATATTCTTGCAGGTTAATCTTTTACCCGGTTCGTAAAATAATTTTACTGATGGCCCTGCGGTCAGCCTCCTTTCACCGGTTGCAAATCATTACCGAACAAAATTCATATAATACCCATAATAAAACATCCACCCGGTGATGCCCGTTCCGGCGATCATGCACAAAATCCAACTCTTTCGACTGTCGCTTTTCATGTTGTTTTTATCTTCATACATAAACGCGGAATGAACCAACATCCCCATGAAATAGGAAATTCCCAGAAACGAAACAAACATGATGAAAATCATGAAGGGTGTAAATTCCATTGCCATTCCTTTAATGAAAGACTCCGCCGCAAGCGGTCAGCCAGCGTACCGCCAGCCTGAGGGCTGGATCAAATATTGACGTTCGATGGATTTATGGCTGACTGAATCCTTGCATTACCCTTCCAGGGCATGAAGCCAATGGTGAAATATTACAAGTGCTGAATTTTTTACCCGGAGATTTCCGGGGCTCTTGAGCAAAGCGAACGTCAGCCCCAATTTTCCTTCTGCGCAGCGGACGCGAGCAAGTTCCCCCTCACGGGGACAGGCGCACTC
>JADFGI010000084.1 GCA_022567815.1 Nitrospinota bacterium | reverse complement strand
CGCCAGAGTGGTCGATTTCCCGCTTCCCGTCGGCCCGGTGACCAACACCAATCCCTTATGAAGCATGGCCAGTTTGGAAATAACCGAAGGCAGTCCCAATTGATCCACAGTCAAAATTTTACTGGGAATTTCCCGGAAGACAGCCCCGATCCCCCATTTTTGCTGAAAATAATTGGCCCGGTATCGCGCCAGATTGGGGATCTCATAAGCAAAATCGATGTCACCGGTTTCTTCAAAGATCTTGATTTTGTCTTCGGGAGCGATTTCATACAGGATGCTTTTCAGTTCGTCGTTGCCGAGCTCCTTGTACTTGACCCGTTCCATTTCTCCAAGCACCCGCAGAACAGGCTGGGAACCCGCCACCAGATGCAGGTCGGAAGCACCCTGCTCATTCATCAACTTAAAAAAAGCGTCTATTTTTGCCACGATTTTTTATTCTAAAAGGTTGGCGGTAATATCAAAGTTCCTTATCACATCACTGGATCCGGGAGGCAGGTCGATGGGTTGCTCATTCAAAAAGAGTTGCGTGTCCTTCCGGTTTCCGATAGTCAATCGGATTTTTTCCCTGCCATAAACACTTTTGGTGGAACCTCCGAGAAGAATAAAATCCTCTTCATTACTGTCGTCCACAGTTACGTTGAACCAGGAATTTCCCTGCACCTGAATTTTTAAATGTAAAGGCTTGGCATCGGGTTCCGACAAACTCTGATCTGTGTCCACCGATGCCGCTGGCTCTTCTGTAACTTGTTGAATTATAACCTGTTTTTCTGATGAATCGGAATTTTTTTCCGTTACTGCCGATTCTATCGGGGTTTCCGAGACCACCTTTTTATCCTCCGCAGGTTCAGAAGGTTTCACCGATGGCTCCGGCTCTGTACCCGTGACCTCGTGTTTTTTAACTTCTGCCTGGATAATTTCGGGGACAGGTTCGGTGGGTGCAGGCGGGGAGGGATTTTCTAAAGTGGCTTCCGGCTGAGTTTCAGTATCAATTGAAGGGGACGCGTTTTGTAAACTTTCCGCCGGAGTTTCTGCGTTTAGATTCCCGGCATTATCACTTTCGATTTCATGAGGGGGCGTGGTCTCTGAGGAGATGGGCGGTTTTTTCGTTTCGGAAGAAGGTTCTCCCGCAGGCAACCTTTCAACCCGCTGTTTATTACTCTCATCAATTATGTTATCGAAGACTAAATATCCCAGGGAAAAAAATGACGACCAAGGCAATGCCGCCAAAGATATATCCTTTCACCGTTTTTTTTCTGGCCTGAATTTCCTCCTTGATGACTTGAACTTTCTCAAACTCTTCCCTGCGGTCCCTGCCGACAGACTCATCGTAGGCGTTAACCATTTCCTCGGAATCAAATCCGATAACCCTGGCGTAAGAACGGATAAAACCCTTGACGAAAACCTCCCCAGGCATATTGTCGAAATCATTGTTCTCAAGGGCTTCAAGAAAACGAATATGAATTTTGGTTGATTGGGCTATTTCCTTCAGAGCCACGCCCCGAAGCTCACGCTCATTCTTCAAATACAAACCAAAGTTTTCTACCATGATTAATTCTTGGGTTGTTGGATAAGGTCCAAATATTTTTTGGATAAGCGGGCCCATTCACTTCTGGGCGCCAGCCGAATGACTTTTTTGAAGTGACTCACCGCTTGATTCATTTCTTTATTGAGGATGAACAACTGGGACATTTCATAGTGGGCTTGTGGAAATTCAGGGTTGAGAACCACGGCCTTCTTCAACGACTCCATAGCCAGATCGAAACGTTCCTGATCCTTATAGGCCAAGGCAAGGTTCAGACGGATGGCGGCGTTATCTTTCAACTCCAGGGCTTTCAACCATTGACGTTCCGCCTGATCATAATTTTCCTGGTTATAATAACTCAACGCCAGCCAGTTATAAATTCGATGCGGTTCGATGGTTCCCGGCCTTTTCAAATCCTCCTCGAAATTTTTCACGGCCTTGTCCCAATCCCCCGTCCGCATATAAAGGCGGCCCAATTGCCGGTATGCTTCCTTGGAGTCTTTATTGATTTCCAAAGCTTGCTTGTATTCAAGTTCGGCATTCTCCAAATCCTCCACCAGATAATAAGCCATGCCTAAATGAACGCGATATCGTTCATTCTCAGGCTCAAGCTCCACGGATTCACGGAAACTGGCAATCATTCCCTTCTGGTCATTTATAGACCCATATTGCAACCCTTCCTGGAATTTTTTTTGGGCCCGGGTTTTCTCGTAGGCCTTGCCGCTGGCACAACCTCCTAAATATCCTGCAAGCAATAAACCGGTAAATATTAGAAGCCAAGTCGTCCTGGCACGAAATTTCATCATTAATTTATCCATAACCATTTAACTTTCATCAAGTTATGCCGATTTTGAAAATAAGAAATTATATCAAAAAGCGTTCCGTTTCACAACCGGTCTCAAAACCAATTTTCTTTCAGGGAAAATCCCTATCCTAATCATTGTAAACAAATAAAGCTCAAGAAAACAATATTCCTGCCGATATTGAGAATGAGGAAGTGTGCATTGGATCAGGTACAAGGTAAATCTATAGAGGTTTTGGGACTCCAAAGAAAATTTTATATAAATACTAATAAAATTTTATTAAATTTATTAATAAATATCACATAATATAGAAATGAGCGTAAGGTTGGCATTTTTCAGCACAATTACAAACCCTGAAAATACAACTAAGACATTGAAAATTTCAGGATTAGGTTTTTTGAGAACAGCGGGCATGAAGACCTTTAGCCCCTCATATCCATATGGGCATATAGCGTTCAAAAAATTACCAATAGATAAAAATGTAAAGGGGGGTGATTGCCGATAAAAGAGGCTTTGTTGCAATTTCAAAAAATGAAACCAAATTCAATTTGCATATATAGGAGTTAAACATAATGAAAATCAAGCTTTTTACGCGATTTTCCCAGGCAACCGCCCTGATAATTCTAATAGCGGTTTGCGCAGGAAATGCTTTTGCTATAGAAAATAAATCTCGTGTCGTATCACCTTATTGGCAGTCCGACAGCACGTCCTATACTTTCATAGCGGTGACTCATCCTTCGTTGTCTGGCATGAGATCGCAAATCGGGGTGACGGTCAACGCCATCCAAAAAGATCTGACGGCTTTCGGGACGGCGACTTCTTTCACCCTTACTGCGGGAAGCACCAAGAGGGTTTTTATCGTCCGTACCAACCAGACGTCTGTCAATCCGACGAGCATTTCCACTGCGGCATTCATTTCAGGCACAACCAATTTCCAACATGGTCATATTCTCTTTGACCCGGTTGCAACCAACCCGGAAGATAGAACCAATGAAAATGTTGGAGCCGGATTTCAAGATATAACCATGCTTTCTTACTGGGGCGCGGTGGTTATTGAGACAAATACCACCGGATTCGCTATGGAGTTTATCGGAGATGCACACGACAGCGCCACCACCATCGGCAACGTTACGAATAAAGGGGTGAGCGGCGTAGGGGCTCCGTAAGAAAACTAAAAAATACGAACAAGAATTCAGCCATATAGATAAGGAGAACGACTGATGAAAAAAATTTTTATAACCATTATGTTTAGCCTGATTGGGTTTGCGGCCGCGGCCTCAACCGCTCAGGCTCAAATATTATCGGCGCCGGTTACCACTGACAGTGCCCGGATCGCCATTTCCCCATACGCTCAAGCCGTGCCCAATGACAGTTACACTTTTATGGCAATCAGCCATCCATCCCTGGACACTGCCTTGACTCAAATCGGTGTGGTTCTTGAAGTATTGGGCATGACCACGATTCCAAATGATGCGGGAGGAAGATCGGTCACCTTTACGGTGGACGCCGGAGAAACGCACCGGATATTTATTGTTGACGCGGGAAATACCATCAGCGCAACGAATTCTTTATTCAGCGATTCCAGGACCCATATCATCACAACCGCCACTACGGCTCAATTTGGAAATGTGCGGGTTGTGGGATTAAACGAAGATCCCGCAGGCGCAACCACCGTGGGTTCGACGGTAAAATATGACAACCTGTCGCAGTTGAATATGTGGGGCATTGTATTCATTCCCTCCAGCGGAACCGGGTTCGCCATGGAGTTCATCGGCGACGCCCATGACTCCACCATTGGCGCCGTTAGCAACGGATTAAGCCCCAATGGACCTAATAGGTTCACTGGCGCCGCCCGTGGCATCAACTGATCGTTTGTGATAATATCCTCTTCGGGGTCAGCCATCCCGGCTGGCCCCTTTTTTTCTCCCAATGTTCAAGGGATCCGACCAAAATGAAACTCCTTTCCTCGGCTTTTTTCCTGTCCGTTTTCCTTTTCTCCTGCACCTCCGGGGAAATAAAAGTTGATTCCGCGGAGTCAGAATCGCACTACAATCTGGGCCTGGAATTCGCTAAAATGTCGCTTTATAAAAATTCCCTTGAGGAATTCGACCTGGCGCTCAAACACGATCCCAACAACCTCAAGGCACAGCGGAAAAAAGGTCTCGTTCATTTCGGCCTCAAACAATACGATGCCGCCAGGACGGCTTTTGATAAGATCCTGTCCCGCGAACCGGATAATGTCCAGGTCCACGTCAATCTGGGAATGGTTTTTTACGCAAAGGGAGAAACGGATAAGGCCCGCAAACAATGGGAACACGCCATCTCTATCCGGGAAACGGATAATGACTCGAAAGCTTTCAACAACATCGGCAATATATACAAGATAGCAAAAAACTACGCCAAAGCCATTGAGTATTACCAGCAGGCTCTCCTCCAGGAACCTGGCAACTCGACCTATCTCAACAACCTTGGAGACAACTTCCGATTAATGGGAAGTTTTGAAAAAGCTGAGGAAATTCTCCGGAAATCGCTTTCGATAAATCCGCAGGGAATGCTCACCCATTTCAACCTGGGCATGCTTTATAAAGGCCAGAAAAATTATCTGAAAGCCATAGAAGCGTTCCAAAACTCCCTGAAAGTCAATCCCTACTACACCGAGGCTCATTATCAGAACGCCTTGACCCACCTCATGAAAAAAGACAAAGAATCCGCATTGCAATCCATTGAGCTGGCCTTGAAAGCCGAACCTGCCAATCCCAAATACCGCGAACTGTTCTCTAAAGTGGAATCCTCCTGAAAAAGAATCGCCTAAGTAATAGGTACGAGCGTGAAACAACCATCTTTTTCCCTGTTCAATTTTTTAGATCAACATAAAACCGAACTGGGGCTTGTTTTTCTATCCGCCGCTTTCACCTTGATCGTCTGCCTGACCCTGATTGAAATTTATTTCTGGAATAAAAATTCCACCACCTGGGTCGCCCCCCATACCAAGTTTGATAAGGAACTGGGTTGGGTCAACCTGCCAAACGCTAAAACGATTTACCGGGGAAACATTTACACCACCAACTCCCACGGCTTCCGATCCGCAGAAATAGATCCTTCCAAAGACCACGTCCTGATCCTTGGGGATTCTGTTGCCTATGGCAGTGGGGTCAATGACGATGAAACCGTCTCCTATTTTTTGAGCAAAAATTTGCAACAATTTCAAATATTAAATTTAGCTGTTATGGGCTATGGGATCGACCAATACTATCTGACTTTAAAAAAACATATCGCCCGGACCCGCCCCAAACATATCATCGTGATCCTTTACACAGTCAATGACCTGGCCGACACCAGAAGCAATCACATGTTCGGAGCGGCAAAGCCCCTGTTCTTTTTGGACAAAGGAAGACTGCTCCAATTGCAGGGAACACTACACAAATTTTCATGCACCAACCTGATAAAAAAAAGTTGGACCTTGAGTTTCTTTTCCACGGACGACCTGATAAATTCCCTGTGTGATTCCACAACCTTGAGCCACCGATCCGCCTGGGCTTCGGTTTCCGCATTGATTGAAAAAATAAACAATCTGGCCTTGCAATTTGATTCCCAACTCCTGTTTGTGTTGTCTCCCTCAATGGTTGGGGTGCAATGGGACGCCTGTGAACTTCAAGGGCGGCCCTCATCCTGCAAGGACCTGGACTCTGGTTTCAGCGCATACTACCAGGATTTCAACCACTTTTTTCAACAGAGGCCTTATTCTTATATCGATTATAACAATCACCTGCTGGCCCTTTGGAAAAGAAATGATTTGAAACGGTTCTACAACAATCAAGGAAAAGATATCCATCATTATTCTCCCCTGGGGAACGAAACTCTTGCCAACGCCATCTTCGCCTATATTGGCCAGGGTTGATTTTGAAGTCCATTTTTGTGATGCACTCATTTAAAAACATGACAAGCCCTCGCGGTGGCTCGTTAACCTACCGGACGGTTTTATGCGTTTGGCTGGCGGCGGGATTTATTATTTGTGGGTGTGCTGGAAGCAAGGACTCAACAAATGAAGGAGGGAACTCGTTTCAGGAGCATGTGCAAAAAGACCCTAACGATGCGGAAGCGCAATTTAATCTGGCTCTGACCTACCAGAGTTCCGGGGACCAGGAAAAAGCTTTTGAAGCGTTGCAAATTACTCTCGCCATCAACCCCAGACACCTGCAGGCCCATTTTCACCTGGCGGTATTTTATTTTAATACGCGACAATATTCTCTGGCCATTGAAGAATATCAAAAGATTCTGCCATTCAACCCACAGGCCTCAGCCATTCACAATAACCTGGGCCTCGCTTATCAATTGACCAACCAGCCGGCAAAAGCGCTGGAACATTACCAAAAAGCCCTGAAATTGAAACCGGATTTGGCCAATGGTCACCTCAACCTCGGTTTCTTTTATGATTTCCAAAAAATGGGTAAAAACGCGCTTCGCCACACCTTGATTGCGGAAAAATTATACCGAGCTGGGAAAAATGCGGAACCGAACGGAAAAATGCTTGAGCGGGCACGCGCGATATCCCAGCAAATTCAGAAAAAATACGGTCTCAATATTGAAAACATATCCAAGTCCCTGCCTTCTCCTGATGAGTTGACCCTTGGGGCAGAAGTGGTTCATCTAAAAAAACTGATCTCGAAAAATCCTCAGGATATTCTCAGTCACATGCGGTTGGCAGAGAAACTGTTCGATCTTCGACAATACCCGGAGTCTTTAAATGAATTTGAGCAGGTGACGAAAATATTTTCCCAATCAGCCACGGCGTATAACAATATGGGAAATATTTACCTCCTGCTGAACCAAAATGAAAAATCCGTTGAATCCTTAAAACAGGCCCTGGCGATCAATCCCGAGTTCGTAGCGGCCCTCACCAATCTGGGGCGAACCTATCAAAAAATGGGCCGGAATCGGGAAGCGGTCGACCCTTTGGAAAAAGCGGTGAAGATCATCCCCAACGATATTCAAAATTTATACGACCTGAGCGCCATATATTTTTCCCTTGGTCAATACGGCGAATCGATCCAGCGCCTTGAAAAAATATTGCAGAACGATGCCAACCACGCAAACGCTCACTTCGCTCTGGGAGTTGCATACCACAAATTGAAGGTGGGAAGCAAAGCGGTCGAGCACAGCAAAATTGCAGAAAATCTGTTCACTAAGGCAAATAACTCGTTTATGATGACGCAAGCGAAAATGAATCTGGATCTCTATAATAAAAAATATAGGCCACTGGTGAACGGAGACCCAAAATAAGGCCGCCTGCTGGCTGGGTTTTTATAAAAATGAACAAAGACACCGAAAGCCCAAACACCGCTCAACGTGAATTTACTAAAGAGGAAATTAAAGAGGCCCTGAACAACCATGTCAAATGGGTGCAGTCCAATGGCAAGGAGGGTGAGATGGCTGATTTCCAAAAGGCCCATCTCAAAGGTGCGGTTTTCATGGGCGCGAACCTCCGGCAAGCGAATTTTCAGGAGGCGTATCTGTACGGGGCCTATCTTAAAAAAACCGATCTGGAAAATGCCAATCTGGAAGGAGCCAATCTTCGCGGCGCCAATCTCCGCTGGGCCAACCTGAAAAATGCCAACCTCAAGGGAGCCAATCTGGTCCGGGCGGATTTCCAGGAAGCCGACATGGAACACACCCAATTGCAGGGAGCTAATTTAAAAATGGCGGTGGGACTCACGCGGGAACAAATCGAAATGGCCGAGGTGGATGAAACCACCATCCTCCCGCCAGCCTAGCCAGCGTAGCGCTGGACCAAATATTGACGTGCGACCAGCGTGACGCTGGACCCAGTGCTAACATGCGATGGTTTTATTGTTGGCAGAATCCTATAACGCGCTGAAATTTCATAAGGAATGTTTAGGGCCTCGCGAAGCGTCAGGCCCCCTGCGAAGCAGGCTTTTCCTCCCCGTGTAACGGGGTATTAAAACATCGCCTTGGACGAAAGAACCATGTTGCCCAAACTGGAGGTCGCATCATTCACCGCAGTCGCTTCATAGCCGCAATGCGCAGTGCAATCGGCACACTTGGGGTTGTTCCGATGACCGTAGTTTTCCCACTCGGTTGCTTCCATAAGCTCCTTAAAGGTTTCCGCGTAACCATCATCCAGCAGATAGCAGGGTTTTTGCCAACCCAGCACGGAATAATTGGGATTGCCCCACGGCGTACAATCGTAATCGCGTTTGCCGCGTAAAAATTCCAGGTAAAATGGCGAGTGATTGATATCCCACCGACCGTTTTTATTTTTTTCCAGCAATTCATCGAAAAATTCAAAGGTCCGTTTTCTGCCGAAAAAATGCTCCTGATCCGGCGCGTCGCGGTATTGAAAAGCGGACGCCAGTGTCACCCCGTCCACTCCCAGGGGTTTCACGAAATCGAGAAACTCCTCGGCCTTGGCAACCGTCATATCATCGAAAAAAGTGGTGGCGCTGTTGACCCGATAGCCCATCGATTTGGCTTTCTTGATGGCGGCGACCGCCGTTTTGAAGGTGCCCTTTTGGGCTACGATGCGGTCGTGGTCTTCCTCCATCCCGTCCAGATGAATGGAAAGCGTCAGCAGGGGGGAGGTCGGAAACTTGCCGAGAAAATCGTCCAATAAAAGCGCGTTGGTGCATAAATACACATAACGGCCCTGCTTTAAAAGACCCTCGACGATTTCCTGAATTTGCGGATGCATCAAAGGCTCGCCCCCCGCAATTGAGACAACGGGAGCCCCGCATTCTTTGGCCGCCCGCAGGCAATCTTCCGGACTGAGGTTTTGCTTCAGGATTTCATTGGGTTTTTGAATTTTTCCACAACCCACGCATTCCAGATTGCACCGGAACAGGGGTTCCAGCATCAAAACCAAGGGAAATTTTTTGCGGCCCTTGAGTTTCTGCCGAAATAAATAAAAACCGATTGTAAGCGCCTGCCTGAGTGGTACTGCCATTTAATGATATTCTCCTGATTGCGCGAGTTTCATAAGTGACTTCTAAAAATTAATAATTTTGGGTCTTTGCAAT
Source organism: Nitrospinota bacterium (assembly GCA_022567815.1). Classification (GTDB taxonomy): domain Bacteria; phylum Nitrospinota; class Nitrospinia; order Nitrospinales; family VA-1; genus JADFGI01. The sequence goes on along the minus strand of JADFGI010000084.1, from coordinate 335 downwards.
CACCCACCATTAATTAAGAGGTGGTTCCTGGTGCAGATTAAAATTTTCGATAGACCCTTAATTTGCCTCCGCAATCATGTTTATGGTAAATAAATTGAAGGAATCAAACACTGTATTATATTTTAGTTTTGAGACGGAACAAAGTTTTTATCCACTGTCGATGAATTTCTGGAAACTAAATTCTTTTAATCAGCAGGACCATCCGCACGAATTGCCTGCGGTTCGACGCCACAGCCCTTGGGGTGAATATTGAAAAAATTGATCCTGCTTTTAATTCTGGCGGCTCTTGCCCTGTTGTTAGACGGCGCACTTTCTTTTGATATTCTTGATTTCCG
>JADFGI010000083.1 GCA_022567815.1 Nitrospinota bacterium | reverse complement strand
GTCCAGCCCCCAGGCTGGCTGCTTGAGCCGTGGTGTTGATTTTTCAGGATCAACGCATATGCTCCCAGTGATGGCACATTTTTTATCGAACTGAGAAAGGTTCCGCCCAAAAGAGCCGCTATTTTATGGATATGGGAAAGAAGTGTTCGCATAATCGTCATTTTCTTGAATTTTGTAACTCCATAAATATTTAATTATCACCCTTCTGGTTCCCGTTAGGATACGCGTGGATTAGCAGAACTACTTGAAAAATAACAGATTACTGTTATCCTGTTAGTCACGCTTGCGATTCCTTCTCAACTTGTTGGAGGTTGTCATGCCTGTTCATTTCAAACACTTGGATAGCGGAGAAATCGATACCACTGAGTCTTTCTTTTCTAATCAGTTTTTGCGGAGCAGAATCAACAGCGGGGCGGAATCGAATGAAGGCTACGATCCCATCCTCGCAGAGGGAAGAAATGATGAATGGTGTGAGCAACATTGGAAAGACGTCAAAGCCAACGAATTGAAATACGACGAAGATGTGAATCAATACATCACCCTCACCTTGGCGGATTTGGCCAACCCGAAATCCCTGGCGTTCACGAATCAATATACCGTCGGTATTGATGACGATGTGGGGCAAATTGCCGTGACCCTGCCAGAACAAATCAAGACCTACTTTCTTTATAAGATCAATGCCGACTTCCTGCTTTTGAACCTGGGGCTGTTTCGTCCCGATACCAATATCCTCGGCGAGGCGTACTTTGACAAGGGGGAAAGCTATTATTTCTCCGCCGCCCACAATTTGAAGGCGGTTAGGGGCGGTCGGTCGGGGATGTCCGATGTGCTGGAAAAACTGGCCGGCGGATTTGGCAAGTATGTGGAAATCCTTCGATATATGAAAAATTCCGCCGATAATTTCCTGAGCTTCAATTTCAAGTTTTCCAAGGCCGAAATGCATGATTTGGAGGCGGCATTAAGTAAAGCGGCACGGGAAAGGAAAGATTCCGGCCCACCACGTGGGGAGGAAACTAGGGGCTGACGCTCGCTTTACCCCTACGGGGCATGAAGGCAAAGGTCGAATATCACACGCTCACGAGCCCCGGAGAACCTATGGAGTTACAGGGAAAAGAGATCACAAGAAAATCCTTAACCCCCTTTAAAAAAAGGGGATCTGCTCCCCCTTCTGCGAAGTACCCGTGCCGGGCATGAAGGCAAAGGTGAAATACCACAGGGGCTGGGGGGATTTATACACTTCCAGCGCCAATGGGGATGACCGCTCTTATACAAATGCCTCCTCAGTAAAGCTCGGGCCGTTTTTGTTCCCAGCCTTTCTCCTTCATGCACCCCAGATAGGCCGTATTCATGCCTTTGAAGCCCAATTCCCGGCCTCGAATTTTACTGCTGTGCTTATCTTTGACCGCTTCGCACTTCTGCGAGTCCCCGTAAAAGGTCTTCTCCGTTTTGCCGGGGGCAAGATTCATAAAATCCTTGTATTGAGGGGTCTCCCCACAACTTGTTAGAACTAAAATCGCCAACGCGAGAATGATGTATTTCATTTCTTCCTCTCTGTAAATCCCCAACTCGTCATTGCCAGCCCGCTACGCGGGGAGGAAAAGTGGAGCAGACCCCGCCACGCGGGGGGGATTGCTCACGAGTCCTGGAGAACCTAAAACCCATCGAACGTCAATACTTGGTCCAGCCCTCAGGCTGGCGTAATGACGGTTAAATTATTTCTCCTAGATGATTTTACTTGATGTATAACTTGAAGTTTTACTGTTGAACTGAAGTGTTAAAAGATGAAAATATGTTTTCCATGATAGTTTACTTTAGCTTGAAGTCTTTTTAAAAGAACCTTTGAGGAGACGAAAAGCCAACCGTTTCCCTTCATAAATTGTGGGAGTTCCTATTAAAGCTCCGCATTCCCGGCAGGTCAATGGCGGCAATTCAGATTTTTTCCCGACTTGTTTTAATTGTACCAGAGATGCCGGACCCTGAATCCGGTCAATGAGAATCCGCACCAAACCGCCGGTTCCCTGTTTTTTGTATTCAACAACTAGTCTGCCGCATTGGCGGCAACCGAGGGAGATGATTTTTGTGGCCATGATCCCTATCATAACCTGTTTCAGGTTTTGGGGGAAATCAGACGGGAAAACACTTTTGTGGATATTTGAAAGAAAATAAAGAGTAATTATTTTCAGCGGAGGATATTTGAACGGGGTTGGAGGGTTGGGTTTTGCAGAAATAAACCGCCCCAGAAACGGGTCGAAATACCCCTCGGAGGGAACGCTCGTTGAATGGCCTTTTTGGTTTCTGCTAGAGGCGGCCAAATGATCTTTTTTATAATTGCAGTAAAGCCTGCCAAGGGTTAGTGACAGGAAATTTTTTTCCTTCAAACCATTTCTTTGATTTAAGAAGTGCTGTTAAGGCTTCAGGATATTTCTCCTTTGCTTCAAGTGCTTCAGACCCGCTAAAAGCTTTTGTTGCCCTGACAATTTCAGGAAAAGAGATTAAAAGTTTCCAAATTTTCTTTAATTCCATCATTTTCAACAGTTATAGTTTTATCTGCCCCAACTGCAAATGCATAATCCCCTACACTGCCACTGGGCTGAAAATTTACTTCCACCCTTGATGGATCCTGTATTCCCTGTTGCTGGGAAGGGGTGATCGAGGGTTGTCATCCCCCCGTTGACCAGTGGATTTCGATTTTACTGATGGCTTGAAATTCTCCCAGGCCAAAACGGGCTATTGGCGCATCGAAGGAATGGAATCCGCCGCTGGACTATCTCGCGGAACTGATGCCTTTCTGCTTTGGGACCGTACCGGAATGGATAAAACTGCTGATCTCCCCACTGAGAATTTGACCCTGGAAAACACCTCATTGTGTTATATAAATTTGGAAAACCTTGTTTTTTTCCGCAATACAGTTAATTTTCAAAAAATTATAGGTAATCGGAATTAAAAGGAGTAAAATGTTTCTTATTGTGACCGTAGGTGTTGTGATATTCCGACCAATCAATCAAGGGAGAAAAGAATAGAATGAATTCTGATTCGGCTGGAAACGATATTTCCGAAAATGAGAACCACATGATTGATCGCACAGGAATCATAAATGAGCCGTTGGCTCTCGAAAATATCTCATTTGTGGGATCTGAAATTGGAAAAGGCTTTAGGGAAGGCTACGCACGTTGCCTCTTGGACAATTTGGTGGACGGGATAATAATTTTTGATGAAGGTGGAAAAATCCAGGCATTCAACCCGGTAGCGGAAGTGATTTTTTCTTACACAGCTGATGAAGCCCAAATGGAACATATTGATAAATTGATTCCCAAGCTCAGTCTAACCACTTACGCTCAATTTATGAAAAATGGAAATGAAAAGGATAAAACACCGGATTTTGATTTTGGAAACGAGGTGCCGGGAATGCGCAAAAATGGTTTTGCCATTTCATTGAATCTTTTAGTCAAAAAAATAAATTTTAACGGTTGTTTCCTGTTTATGGCGATTATCCGGAAGGGTTAGCATTAGCTGATTTTTTCTATTAATGCATACTCAGAAACTGGTTGTTAACCGCGCTTTTTTTTCATTCGCAGGATGCCTTCTGCATTGACAATCCGGACAACCGCCGGGAAGCCATCCCTCAAGGCAAACCATTTTTGTGTTATCTTCCCGACATACTTTTTCTTATATAATTCAGGGGCCGAAAGAAAAATATCCGTTGCGGTTACCTGGATGACCCCATGATCCAGATATTCGACATTTTCAAAGAAAGTCGTCCCTTTTAGCGATTTAATATTGGCGTTGAATTGTCCGAAATATTTAAGGAAAGCACTAAAAGCCCGGTGCTGGGTGACGGACTTTGATGGTGGATTGGATTTTGATTTTCCAACCAGCGAAGCATGTATCCAGCCGCGTTTGCCCCCAATGTCATCCGCCAGGACTTGGACCCAGTTGCCCGAACGAGCTATCTTAGTCAGCTGTTGCCCCCTCTTTAATTTCCCGAGTGCGGGAGAATCCACAGTGGGAAGTTTCCTCAAGTTCACTACCGTTCCTTTAACGTAGACCTTCGTTACATTTTCCTCTTCCTCAGGTATTTTTATTGGAGGTTGCGCCTCAACCTTTTTCACCGCTACGGATTGAATGGATTCCTGGGACGGGAGAATGTCGTAAAAATCATCTTTGGAGAACTGCGGTACGAGAAAGATAAAAACTGGGAAAACCATCAGAGCTGAAATTGAATAGTGGAGCGCGGTTATTTTTTTTACGGGAGTCTTGCACCACCGGCATTTGCTGGATTTGCGATGGAGTTGATACCCACAAACTTTGCACAACCTAACCTTCATGGTGAAACCTCATTGATTGTTTGAGTTTGTAAGGATCTCCGACGCCCGCTTGGAAAAAACCAAGGCCTGAGGCAAATTCCCCATATAGCGGTACCAGCCAGCGAGGTTTCTCAAAGACTCGGCCACCTCGGGGTGGAAGGGTCCCAGAGTATTTTCCCGAATGCTCAGCGATCTTTGATAGAGGGACTCTACGTTCTCAGGAAGATGTTTCATCTTATAAACTTCGGCAAGAGCATCAAGAATTTTTGCGATGTCCAAATGATTTGGACTTTGAATACGCTCTCGTACGAATATTGATCTCCGGTAATAGGATTCCGCCCGGTCCCAGAATCGGCTTATTTTATATATATAGGCTAGATTATCGAGTACGGTTACTACATCCATGTGCTCTTGACCCAAATCTGTCTTCCGAATTGCCAACGCACGGAGATAAAACGGTTCGGCGCTGGAAAAATCCCCCCGCGTGCTAAATATATCTCCCAAACTGTTGAGGACGGAAGCGATCTCTAGGTGAAAGAAACCCTGGGATTTTTCATAAAGGGTCAACGATTTCCTGTAGAGGGGTTCTGCCTGCAATGGATATCCCCGCAAAACCTGGATGTCCGCCAGGTGGTGCAAAACCAGTGCCTTCATCTCAGATTGACGCGTCGGAGATTTTTCAGCAATCCGCCACAATTTGCGGTAAAAAATTTCCGCCTGGGAAATATCCCCGGAGTCACGCGATAAATCCGCCAACTTGATAAGCAGGGGAGCCAGATCGAGATGATCCACACCTAAAGTATTTTCTTTCATCTGCAAGATCTTGACGAGCAATGACCGGGCTTGCTCATGGTTCGCGTTGACCTCGTACAAGTCGACCAATTGAGTTGCCGTTACCAGAAGGTCCGGGTGTTGCGGAGGCAGGTTTTTTTCCTGCAGAGCCAGCAATTGATCCAGCAACCGTTCGGCGGTAACCTTCTCATCCTGGGCCAGATGCACCTGCACCAGTTCCTTCACCAGCGGAATCAGATCGGGATGATCGTCTCCCAGGGATTTCTCAAGGATGCGCAGGTGCCATTCCAGCAAGGGTTGCAAGCGGGAATGATCGTCCTGGGTCCGGTATATTCCTGCGATCTGCTTTATGATTGGAATCAGGCCAGGATCGTAAGGGCCCAAAGTTTTTTGTTTTATTTTGACAAGTTTTAAAAGAAGCGGTTGGGTCTGATCAAATTCCTCCCGCGATTGATGAAACTCCAAAAGTCGATTCAGAGTGGGCTCCAGCAGGGGATGCTCCGGCCCCAGGTTTTTTTCTTTTATATTCAGCGCTTGCAGGTAAAGTGGTGCGGCGGATGAAAATTCTTCGCGGGCCCAATGGAAATCCGCCAAATGGTCCAGGGCAATGGCGAATTCGGGATCGTCAGGACCGAGATGATTTTCCGCAATTTCTTTTGCCTTTTTCGCGAATTTCTCTGCCCGGTCAAATTGGCCTGCATGCAAAAACGTTTCAACGATTTCATTCAGCCGCTTGATCTTTGAAACTATTTCCTGGTTTTCGGATGGGGAAGGTTTTGCGTTGCCCCAAAGGGTCGCTGTAGGGAAGCCTATGAAAATGATCGCGCAGACAATGCTGATAATATGATTCGTCCTGCGGAAGGTCGTCCTCTTTTCCATAGCTTCCTCTTTGCAGTTCGGTGAGTTGAAAATAAACGTCCTGGTAATCAGGGTAAGAAGCCAAGGTTACGGATTAATCAAAATTAAGTTACAAAATGGTCACAACTGCTCGATATAATGGTTACCCCACTACGTGGGAGGAAAAGTTTAAGGCTCCGCTCGCCCCGCTAACGCGGGAAGAAAAGTTTAAGGCTCCGCTCGCTATGCTCACGAGCCCCGAAAAGCTATAAACCCATAGCACGTTAAAATTGGTCCAGCCCCAGGCTGGTTGGGTCCAGCGTCACGCTGGCGCGTTGCTCACGAGCCCTGAGAACCTTTGGATAAAAAATGCGGCGCAATGGATAATATGTTCAGCCAAGAAACATTGCACTACGTGAGCAAACTCCCCCTCGCGGGAGCGAGCGCTACGCCCCGCTACGCGGGAGGAAAAGTTTAAGGCTCAGCTCGCTATGCTCACGAGCCCCGAAAAGCTATAAACCCATAGCACGTTAAAATTGGATCCAGCCCCAGGCTGGGGTACGCTGGCTGGTGAGATAAATGGAAAAAAAATTATTGTTTGCAGTGGATGACGACCCCAACCAGCGGCGGATATTATCGGTCCTGCTGGAAACCCGAGGCTATGAAGTCATGGGATTGGGCGGGGGGGAAAAGTGCCTTGAAATCCTGGATGAAAATCCGGTGGCCGTTTTTCTGGATTTGATGATGCCGGGAATCGGCGGAATGGAAACCCTCAAGGCCATTAAAAAGTTCAGGGAGGACCTCCCTGTTATCATGGTGACCAGCGTCAATGAGGCAGAAACAGCCGTGCAGGCTTTGAAACTTGGCGCGTTTGATTACATCGTCAAGCCCTTTGACGAGGCGCGGTTGATGGCGACTCTCGAAAATGCCCTGCAACAAAAAGCTCTGCGTAACCAAGTCAGGCATTTGCAGGGGGAATTACAGGAACTGCACGGTTTGCATGGATTCATCGGCAGAAGCCCGGCCATGCAAAAGGTTTTTGAGAAAATCAACAAGGTCAAGGACAACAAGGCCAGCATACTGATTCAGGGCGAAAGCGGCACCGGCAAGGAACTGGTGGCGCGGGCGATTCATTACAACGGTCGTTTTGCCAAGGGTTGTTTTGTGGATATCAACTGCGGCGCGATACCTGAAAATCTTCAGGAAAGCGAACTGTTTGGCCATAAAAAAGGCGCGTTTACCGGGGCGGAGGAATCCCGGACGGGAAAGCTGGAGCTGGCCGACGGCGGCACGCTGTTTTTGGACGAGGTCGGGGAAATGAGCCCTAGCCTGCAAACCAAACTTTTGCGTTTCCTGCAGGAAAAAACCTTTCAACGTGTCGGAGAAAATAACAATATCACGGTGAACACGCGGGTGATTGCCGCCACCAACAAGGATTTAAATAAAGAGGTGGCGAAAGGGACCTTTCGGGAAGATTTGTATTACCGGCTGGCGGTATACCCTATTGTGGTTCCTCCCCTGCGCGACAGGAAAGAGGACATCCCGCTTTTATGCGCCCATTTTTTGAAAAAACACGAAGGGGAATTCAGCCAAAAGGTGAAATCCATTCACCCCGATGCGATGAAACTATTATTCAGCTATCCTTGGCCGGGAAATGTCCGACAGCTTGAAAATACCATCTATCGCGCCATGATAAACGCAGAAACCGATTGCATCGGCAGGGATTCCCTGCTGGAGGCGGGGGGGAATCCTGAGGATGGTTCCGGTGCGAATGAAAAAAAAGCGGACAGTGGGGATAAAATTGACCGAATCGGTTTTGACTCCGAATGTGTCCCTGAAAAAATTATTCCCTTTCAGGAAATTGAAAAACGCACCCTCGCCAACGCCATCAAGGTCACGAATGGCAATATTCCCCAAGCGGCGCAACAATTGGGTCTGAGCCGGAGCACCCTTTACCGCCTGGTAAAAAAATACGGACTGCGCTAGCGGTCGTCCTTTCCCCTGATCTTTTTTTCACAATTTTAACCTCCAACCACTGAATCCCATTTTGAGACAATGAGTCCCAGAATGAGATTAATCCACCCGGTTTTCCCGTTCTGGGACATCTTAACTTCCATCAATAAAAATTTATCTTATTGAAAATAAAGGATTTAAAGTTTTATTTCCCTGGGGTTCTTCCTCGGCACCTGTTTTGCTAATTAAGGGGTGAAGGTTCAATTAATAGAAATTATACGAATGTTCGCTAACCGGTCTGGGAGTTTTGAAGATAACAAAATATCAGGCAATTCAATTTTTAAAGAATTGCCCGCCCAGCCGAGGAAAGGAGTGAGCCATGTTTGAGGAAATCAGGATATTTAACGCAAGGGGAACATTGAAAAGAATCGTGAAGACGAAAGAATCGAGCAAGCGGTTTTGGGACCAGTACTATGCAAGCCTGGGAAAGGAAAACAGCCGCATTCGGATCACAGGAAAACGACGTCCCCGGATCAATCCTTTTGAGTTCCCGGAGGAACCTAGAAACAATTGGGACGATTATTGATAGAGAAAATACCAGTGGTTTTATTTAGAAAGTTTATCAGCGATTTGAAAGGGGTGAGGGAGATGAAAAAACTAATGTTGGGAGTATTGGTATCTGTGATTTCCCTGAGTTTGGGAACGCAGGTGGTTTTTGCCAAGAAAGCCAAGTATGAAGAAGGGGAGGTCAGCGGGGGCGGTTCCATCAGTGGGGTTGTCAGTTTTAAAGGGGATGTTCCACCGCCAATTATGGAAGATTTAAGTAAAGGGAAGAATGTCGAGTTTTGCGCGACCCATCCTGATACCAAAGAAGGGAATATTCGCCCCCGTCAGAAGGTAGTGGTGAAGGACGGAAAACTCATGAATACGGTTGTGTTCATCGAAAATATCACCAAAGGGAAAGCCTGGCCGACGGAAACGGTCCAAATCGATTTTAAAACCTGCGATATTTTTCCCAAAGTGATGGTCATCAGGAAAACTCCCAAAGGCCAGAAAGAAGGGTTGTTGACGATCACAAATCAGGATGAAGAAATCCTGCACAACCCCCACGGATATTCAGTAGCAGGCGCCAGTCGCAAGACGCTATTCAATAAACCGTTGCCTTCGAAGGGAAGTTCTGCGGATGTGACTAAATCCTTTAAGCGGTTTAAGGCGAAAAAAGACAAGCATTTCTTCCTGCAATGCGACCAGCACAATTATATGGAAGCGGATGGCAGGATCGTGTGGAATCCATACTATGTCATCAGCGGCGCGGATGGGTCTTTCAAAATTGATAATATTCCTGCCGGAAAATACAAGGTAACCGCCTGGCATCCTTACGTGGGAGAGGTGACTCAGGAAATTACGGTGAACGGCGGAGCGGAAACCAAAGCAGATTACGAGCTGGCTTCCAAATAGACAAATCGGGCATTACTATTCACATGACTATCAAGGAGGGTGGGAAATGAAAAAGGCAATCGGAATGACAATACTGGCGCTGTTCACTTTTTTCGCGGTCGGGTCGGCATATGCGGGGGGCAAATGTCCGCAACCGAGGAAAACCAAAGCGGCTCCTGCCAATATGGTGAAAATGGATAAAACCGCCAAAGCAAACGTGGCGAAAGGGAAAGCAATTTACCTCAAAACCGCCAAACCCATGGCGTGCAAAATGTGTCATGGCGCCAAGGGAGACGGCGCCGGAAAATTGGGCGCGGCTTTGACACCGAAACCCAGAAACTTCACCTGTGCTGCAACCATGAAAAAGATTTCCGCCGGTCAGATGTTCCATGTCATCAAAAATGGTTCCAAGGGAACTGGCATGGTAGCTCATAAA
>JADFGI010000470.1 GCA_022567815.1 Nitrospinota bacterium | reverse complement strand
GCCAGAGACGTCCCTCATAATCGTCGAGGCCCAACTCGCCCTTGGCATCCTGATAGAGCGGCTTCCTCGCAGAGGGTGTGAAAGCGCTGGATGGTGAGGTTCTCCACGCCGTCCGCGCTGGCCCGCAGATGGGCCTCCAGGGGGACGTTGAAACAGGTAAGCAGGGTGTGGAAGCCCTCCCGGGCGAGGCGCTTGGCCTTCTCCAGGGCCAGCACGGTCTTGCCGCTGCCGGCCCCGCCATGGATGGCCGCGCGGCGAGTGCGGGCCAGAAAATCCAGCAGGGAGAACTGTTCCTCCGAAAGCCTGAGAATCTCCCGCTCTTCCTCGATCAGCACCCGCCCCAGGGGCGTCCGCAACTCGAAGGAGCGCGCCAGCAGGTTGCGCACGGCATCCATGCCGGACTCTCCCAGAGGCTCGGCGGGACCGTCCCGGCCCTGCCAAAGGTCGAAGATGCTCTCCACGCGGGAGGCCAGCTGGTCCAGGTCCGCCCGGTCGATGATGATCTCCGGCGGAGCGTCCGGGGACAGCGCGACGCGCTCCTTGAGCACCCCGGGAAAGCAGACCCCGTGGGCCATGGGCAGCCGCCGTCCTTTCAGCGCGGGAACGTCCAGCAGCTTGTCGCGCAGGGCGTACTTGCTGTCCCTGGCCTGGTTGAAGGGATTCTTGATGGTGTGATATTCCCCCCCCGCGTCCCGGCTGTACCATTTGCCAGGATCGGCCTCGTAGCGAATTTCCGTGCCCCCCTTCACCTCAAGCACCAGCACCCCCCGCTCGGGGTGGGCGATGACAAAATCCGCTTCCCCGTCCCTGGCGTGGCCACCCGGCTGCCTGGCCAGCCAAGCCACCCCGTGATACCCCGCGTATTCTCCCGGCAGGGACGCCGCCAGCGCGTCGTACACCCGCACCTCCGCCGAAAAACGCGGGTCGCGCCGGATGGCGTCGGGGAGGGGGGATGGGTGGAGGGTTGGGGGCATGGGTGGTATTCCCAAGTTAAATCAGGCGTGAATGAATGGCCTGGGCCGCGCCCCCGGTCATTGCCGTGAGTGATCGCACAGCCTTGATTTTACCCGCGGCTTGATTCCAGCGCCATTCATGCCGCGAATCGAACAATCTCCAGTTCCGTTCCCTGATCCGTATTGGCCAGGATGTTTTCCACCTGCTCCATCACGGCATCTTCAACCAGGAATTCCTGACAATTGGAGCATTGAAAAACGGGCATTTCCTTCAGGATCACGATGGAATGAGGCCCTGTCTTGAAGGGCATGTCCGATTGGGTGGACTGCATTCCTCCACCGCATACATGACATTTCATGGTTTTTTCCTGGTTTTCATGTCGGGATTCCATTCTTCCGGGCTGGGGCGATAAGCCGTCACCACCCGCACATTGCCGTGTTCTATATCCGTGGCGAACAGCACATGGATTGCTGTTCCGGAATGTTGGGTATGAACAAGATAGCTGGGCAGGTATTTATCATCCGGATAGGCCTCGATGATTTCAAAACTCTCCACTGGTGCAAGAATCATAGCACGATTTATGGCCCGATCCTTCATCCGCATGTTCACATGGTACGTCCAAAATATTCTCCGTTCCCTAACGCAACGTTGAATAAAGTCCAAAGGCTTCATCGGTGTGGACCCTTCAGTCGCCATCCCCCAATCTCATCAGGAATTCCCAAAGAACCGCCGGGCCAGCCACGCCATCCCGTGATACCCCGCGTATTCTCCCGGCAGGGAAGCCGCCAGCGCGTCGTACACCCGCAGCTCCGCCGAAAAACGCGGGTCGCGGCGGATGGCGCCGGGGAGAGGAGGGGGTGGAGGGTAGGGGGAATAGCATGGTTATCCAACAAAAATTAGGTTTCTTTTACCATCTGACGGTCCAAATACCGTAAATATATTTAAATCTTCGGCAAGGGAACGCAACATTAAATGTTCTGAATCGTTTTTATTTTTCAGCTTCTTTATTAACTCTTTATCATTGTTTTTATTAACAATCACCAGTACTACAAAGCGATAATGCATTCGATAACATATTGCTTGCCCAAGGATTTCTCTAATGGTTTGTGAGTTTTGCATTACCTTTAACTCAATTGCAGTTCCATCAACACCA
>JADFGI010000082.1 GCA_022567815.1 Nitrospinota bacterium | reverse complement strand
AATTGATACTTTTTTAAAATTTTTATTTTTCGTATTCCTCTTCCGAATTGGCCTGAGACTTGCTGTATATTTTGCTTCCCATATTAACTCATTAAATAGATTTACAATAATACTAAATATTAATATGTATTAAAGGTGCCTCTTGGATTTTGCTTCATTAATAGGAATTATTTCTGGTATTTCATTGATCATTGCAGCTATAAGCATGGGCAGTGGATTCGACATTTTTTACAACGGCCCAGGTTTAATGATCGTATTGGGCGGAACCATTGCCTCCACCCTGATCACTTTCCAAATGAAGGATGTCATTTCAGCATTCCAAGCCGCTCTTTTTGTTTTTTCAGAAAACAAGAAGGACCCAAACGACATGGTTTTCACCATGGTCGACTTATCAACTCTCACCCGCCGTCAGGGAATCCTTTCCTTAAGCCGTCTGGAGGTCGAATCATCTTTCTTAAAGAAAGTTTGTAATCTAATTGCCGACGGCACCAAAGAGGAGTTGATGCGTGACACATTGAATATTGAAATCGAATCAATGAAGCAAAGACACTTCATCATTCAGGATGTATTCAAAAAAATGGCCCTCTACGCGCCAGCCTTTGGCATGCTGGGAACGTTGATCGGCTTGATCCAGATGCTGACCCAATTATCGAACCCGGAAACTGTAGGACCTTCCATGGCCGTCGCCCTACTGACAACCTTTTATGGAATGCTCCTTTCCACCATGTTACTCAATCCGATCGCCGGTAAGTTACGTGCCAGAACCATGTTAGAAGTGATCAACCTGGAAATAATTTTTGAAGGAGCTATCTCCATTTTGCAGAATAACAATCCCCTGCTGGTTTATGAAAAACTTTCATCTTATGTACCGGAAAAACTTCGTCGGCCAATGAAACAAAAAGTTTTAAAGAATAAGTATGTCTGAATCCATAGGCAGGGTGAAAATAAAATGACCAAAAACGCTTGAAAACATATTGGCAAACCATGACAATCATTAACCAAACAGGAATGCTAAAAGAACAACTCAGGATTAAAACCCTGGAGTTAAAAAAGAAAGAAGCCGAAAATACCCAACAGGAAATCTGGGTAAAACAAGTTCTTCAATCCCGCAAAATAAATATCGCCGATTTGAAGGCGGAAATATTGGAAAACCCGGATTTGATTCAGAAATATCTACCGGAGTTATCCTCGGAGGTTTCGGAAAAATCGAATCCTTTTTCCTTTCTTTCCAACCTTTCCCCAATTCTTAAAGAATCCAAGCTTGCAAAAACTGCAAAAAAATTAAAAAGCGAAAATATTTCCCTGGCCAAACGTTTTCATGCGGAACAGGCAGAGCGCCAAGCCATCATCAGGGAAAAATCTACATTGATAACGGAAATAAAAAGGCTTCGCAGACATTCTTCTAAAACTGAAGCCTTGAACCAAAAAATCGATAAGCTTGAAGAAAGATCTCGAATCAACGGTGCAAAACACGAAAATCTTCTTGAGGAAAAATATCACCTAGCCACCGCTTATGAAGAAGCGGTCAGGGAAGTATCCCGCGTACAAGATAAAGCCTCGGAGTCTTCAAAAACGATTGCGCAATTAAATTCCGATCTTTCAATTCTTCAGGTAGAAAGGGAAATCCTTCAATCAGATTTGGGCAAGATTAAGCAGAACTTTAATAATAAACTAAAAGAAAAATCCAGGAAAATTGAACTTGAATTCGAGAAAAAGGTCGAGTACCTGCGCAAGCAGAAGAATCGAATCTCCAAATTTTCCAGCGATGTCATGGAAGAGGACACCCCTGCGTGGATGGTCACCTACGCGGATATGGTCACACTTCTTCTCACATTTTTTATTCTCTATTATTCCATTGCCGCGCAAAATTTGGGTAAATTCAAGGAAGCCATCATGGGAGAAGAACAAACCAATATCGGGTTGATCGAATTGATCGATACAATGACAATCAGAACTTCCCTGAATGAGTGGACCGGCTTTCAAAATAATACGCTGTTGACTGCGATAGAAAAGGTTACCACGGATCATATAATCCTGGATAGCGGCCAGGACAGGTCCAGAGTGGTCGTCCGAATTCCCGGAAGAACCCTTTTCAAACCGGGTTCTGCTGATCTGGAAAAAGCAGGCTGGTCCTCATTGTCAGAAATCGTTAATATTTTCAAAAAATATCCTGATTACAAAATAAATATTCAGGGACACACGGATGACCTTCCCGTGGCTTCCGAAAGATTTCCCACCAATTGGGAGCTTTCCGCCAGCCGAGCGACTGCGGTGCTTCGGTTTTTATATGACAAGGGCATAGACCCAATACGTATGACGGCAACTGGATACGCCGACACATTTCCTCTGGGTCCCAACACAACTGTCGAGGAAAGGGCTAAAAATAGGAGAGTGGAATTTGTTTTGGAAAAAATCAAATAAAAAAGACGGGAATTCCAACAAACTGTTTTCTATTCCTAAAGAGCATCGCAGTGCCTTCCGGGTCACTCCATCGCCCAGTGCGCCCTTGAAGGCTACTCTCGATGAAAAACCCATCTTGATATTAAATTTAAGTTCGGGAGGGTTATGTTGCAAAGAAATTGATCTGGACGTGGGAAACATTTATTCCTTAGAGGTTTTTCTACCGCCAGAAAACAAAAAAATCTCCGTTTCGGCAGAAATCCTGCCAAACAACGAGGCAAACCATTGCAGATGCCGGTTCCTGGATTTGTCCCTGGAATTTGAAGATCTTATACACCTTTATGTCTTGAACCGGCAAAAAGAAGAGCAGGAAAACAATAACAAATTGCTTTCCTGAAAAGAACACAGAACTACGGTCAAATAAACATTATCTTCCCGCCCCTGACATGATACTTTCTACCTTCCCATAAATAACCATCCACTAAATTGGTTCTGGTTGCCAAACAGGATTCTTTTCCATGAAAAATGCGTTTGAGAAAAACCCTAACTGGACTTCCCATGAAATGGAAATGCTCAACCATGTGGAAGTTTTTAAACAGAAGCCCGGCATCATGAAAAAGGGCGAGCATTTTTTAAATGCTTTGGGTGAAGGAATGATACAGGAACTCACACGCAGCAATATAGCCTTTCCCGCAGAGACCAAACTAAATAAGGCTCAGTTGGCTCGGGGTGAAAACAACAAGGGATTCCCCTACTTGTCTCTTGATATTCCTCAGATGTTTTCAAAAACAAAAATGTTCACCTACCGCACTTTGTTCTGGTGGGGACATTACCTGGGATTTTCGCTGATTTTAAAAGGAGAATATTTGCCGCGGTATGCTAAAAAAATCGTCGAGAATAAAAATAATCCCGCATGGTCGGATGTTTATCTGGCGGCCACCCCGACACCCTGGGAATGGAGTTGGACCGATCAAAATTTCAAAAAAGTTCATTCAACCCCTGATGAGGAACTTCAGAATATCATTGAGACCGTAGGATATATCAAGGTCATCAGGTTTTTCCCGATAAACGACCCATCATTTGCTTCCCTGGATTGGGTGGCAGAGGGGATTACTGCGTGGAAGGATTTATCGAGCCTTGCTGAGGAATAAGAAAAATCTTTTCACTACAGCAAGGCTACAGGGTATTGTCTGCAAAATAAGTTTTTTGCGCATTCATCTATCTATTATTCCTTTTTTACTTTACGGACCACTTTCCGGACCACCTTTTTCTTGGTTTTCTTTTTTTCCTTTGCCTCGTCAGCGGCATTTTTCGCCGCTTGTTTGGCCGCCAATTGATCCGCTATTTCCCGCCGAACCTTTTCCCTGTCTTTCGGGTCTTCAAAAAACATCGAAACCACCACGCCGAACTCATACAAACAGTATAAAGGCACGGCCAGCAAAACCTGGGTAATAATGTCCGGTGGGGTGAGCACGGCCGCAAGGGCAAACGTCCCCATGAAAGCCCATTTTCGATACAACCGCATTTTTACCGTGCTGGCCACCCCAAACTTGGTCAACAATACCATCAGCAACGGCGTCTGAAACGCGAAAGCAAAGGCAAGCATCAGTTTGACGACAAAGGTAAAATAAAATCCAATTGTCACCTGCATCTTCCACCAGTTGGCGCCATAGTTCAGCAAAAACTTGAGTCCCAGCGGAAGAACCAAAAAATAACAAAAAACTCCACCAAATAAAAAGAAGAACGTTCCGAACCCAACGAACATGGTGGTGATCTTTTTTTCCGATATCTTCAGCCCCGGGGCGATGAATCCCCATATATGGTACAAAATCACCGGCATTGAAAGAAAAAGCGATCCCATCAACGAGACTTTCATGGCGGTGAAAAATGGTTCGGTTGGGGTGATGAATGTAAGTTCGGAATACTGCCGTGGCAGGGGGTCCTCCAGCCAAAGAAGTAGAAAATCAATGAAATAAAAACAACAGCCAAAGAAAAACGCAACCACCAGAGCCACGACAATGAATCGGTCCTTCAACTCCAGCAAATGATGACTGATGGGTACTTTTTCGGTAAAATTGATTGCTCTGGGCACGTTAATTCCTATTAAAATAGGGGGTTTCCCCCCAATTATTTGTTCGATATTGGAATGTGCGGGTATAATAGCAGATCATAATACTGAATTGCAGAAGGAAATTCAATAATCATTTGCCATTTAGAAAAGCCTTTCATCCTCAATTTTCAATAGGTTCCGCTGACCTGCCCATAAGGGATTTTATTTTCCTCCACAATTTACTTGCCGGAAAATATCCACCTGAAAATTGAATCTGAATTTACTAAATGGAATATTGATTGATAACTCCCGGAAAATATTGGATAATGCCCCGCAAAGAAGCCGGATTGCTAAATAATTACATTTCTGCTTGTTTTTTAAAGGCAAAACTGGAGTTTTGTCTTGGATTTGTCAGCATCTTGCTAGGAGGCAGTAATGGGATTGGAATGGCATAAAATATCCGGTGTAAAGGTATTGAATATCGCCGAAGAAAACGCAAAAGCCGTTGAAAAAATGGTCAACAACGCCATCGCTGAAATTCAAAAACAAAATATTACAATTTTGGAAATCCAAACAACCGCCGACAACCTGATTTTCTTCTTGGGGGAAAAGGGCGAGTAGACAAAATAGAAGTGGCTCTAAATAAATCGTTATTTTTCTTATTTACAATTGCCACCCTTTGTTATCAAAGGGGTCGCCCATGGCATTGCCGAATTATTTGAAGCGACCCTGAATTATTTGGAACCCCTGCGGGAGTAGCTCAGTTGGTAGAGTGTCAGCTTCCCAAGCTGAATGTCGCGGGTTCGAACCCCGTCTCCCGCTTTGGCTTTTATGGGACTACATAACTGGACGGGGTATTCCCGGAAAATCTAAATTTCAAGCAAAATAATAATGAGAATACAAAAAGAAATGGTTGAAAAAATCGCCAAATCAGTGGTTCATTCTTTGATCGAAAAGGATCTGATCATTTGGGATGAACGTCCTGAAAAACTGGAAGCCATCGTCACTGGCGTCATCGTCGATGACCTAATGGTGGAAGACCGGTTGAACGAGGAAGTCAAATTGCTTCTGGAATCCAAGACGGAAGAATTCGAACGCAGTATGATGGATTTTGGCCGGGTGTTTCAAATGGTCAAATCCAAGTTGGCGAGAGAGCGCAATCTTATTTTATAAATAATATCAGGAAACCATGAAAATCAGTAGAGATAAAATCAACCACATCAGCAGTCTCATCGTCCGCGATTTTAAAAACAGGGAAGAAATCGATTATAAGGTGGAACTCAACGACGTTCGCCTCGAGATCACGCGAGTCATGACGGAAGAGTTAATGAAGGATGATAAAGCCGATCAACTAGCCAGAAAGATTATCGATTCCTATAGCAAGAATCTTCGCGAAGGCAGTCCTGAGTGGGAAATCATGCACCAGAAGCATTACGAGGAAGAATTACAAAAGCTGGGTTAGAGAGTTCTGTAAAAGTCAGTGAATGAGTCTTCTGCCTTTGCTGGAAGTAGAGTCGTCGGCGCCGAGGTCACGCGGGAATTCCATCTTTTTAAATTCCTCCCAATCATCGCGACACAAATTGAATCCTACGTAGTCCAGGGCTTGCATAACTTCTGAGTCCGAAAACTTTTCTCCGCCTTCATTAGCTTCATGAATGGCTTCTTCAATACATTCGCAAAGTTTGACGAATCGTTCATCGTCATCGTACATCATGAAGTTTTTCATAAAATCGAATGCCATGTTCCCCTCCCCAAAATACCTTGAATTCGGCCTGCTTGTCTATTTGCAATTTATATTAGAATAAAATTTTCTCACTGCCAACAAAAAAACTTCGATTTCTTTTTGAATCAACGGAAATTCTTTATTGCGCATTCGGGACGGGGATAAGATCGACCCTCCAAGAGCAACGGCATCCGCACCCGCCGAAAGGTACTCGGCAATATTTTTTGGTCCAATCCCCCCCACCGCCATCAAACGAACCTTCTCAAAGGGTCCTTTGATGACGCGAAAATATTCGGGACCCATCTGCGCGGCTGGGAAAACTTTTACCATTGTCGCTCCGGCGTTCCAGGCTTTTTCAATTTCGGTTGGAGTGAGCGCCCCAGGGAAATAGGCCAGATTCTGTTGTTTGCAAAATCCAGCTACATCTTCATTCAATGTGGGAGCAACAATAAATTGGGCACCAGCAGTGGCGGCCTTTTGTGCATCCGCAAGTGAAAGCACCGTCCCCGCTCCAATACAGAGCGCACTTGAAACGAACTTTGAGGCCTTTTGGATGAGGGATGTGGCATTGGGGGTGTTCAGTGTCACTTCGACAAATCGGAGGCCGCCGGAAATCACCGCAGACAGGACTCCCGGAAGAGATTCTTCGGTAACCCCGCGAATGATTCCTAAAACCGGTTCTTTCTGAAACCGGGCCAAATCAAAATTTGAGGCGGACATGGATCGATTATATATCCGCCTCAGTGGTTAGTTTTTCATAAAAACTCAGGTACTCGTCCTTTTGCTCCGATTTCCTCAATTTCATGGCCGCTCTGGGATGCAAATCAAGAATTCCGGTAATCATATAGGGAATGGTGTAGCCCCATTCGATTTCCTGGCTGAGTTTAACAAAATCAGTTTTCAGGACTTCCAGAATGGGACGGACATCATATTTCGGGTTTTTCAAAAAACCTAAAATCAATTCCAGGGGACAATTCCCCGCCGCCCGTCCGATTCCCAAAATAGTGCCATCGAGATAATTGATATTGTTGATGATGGATTCAATCGTATTGGCAAATGCCAACTGTTGATTATTGTGGGCATGGATACCAATTTCCCTGGTTTTTAAAATATCTTTATATTTCTTTGCCAAATATGCGATTTGCTCGGAATAAAGCGCGCCAAAACTATCAACGAGGTAAACCACGTCGACTCCGCTTTCCTTTTCCACCTGATACAAGGCTTCATCCAGCTCGTTTTCCCGTGCATGCGACACAGCCATGATGTTGATCGCCGTTTCATAGCCCTTGCCTTTGATGGTGTTCACCATATTAATGGCCTTGTCGATATCCTTGACATAGGAGGCCACTCTCATCATGTCGGCATAACTTTCCCCAGCGGGTAATATATCGGCAGGGTCGAATCGGCCTATATCAGCCATTACCGAAATTTTACATTTTTTTTCAGTATCGCCCACAACACGCTCAAGATCTTTCTCCGAGCAAAATTTCATGGGACCAAATTCTTTCCTGCTGAATTGCTTTTCATCGGCTTTATAACCCAGCTCAATATAATCCACGCCAGAGTTGTTAACGGCCTGAAATACGCGGCGGACCGTATCTATTTCGAATTGATGATTGTTCATCAAACCGCCATCCCGGATGGTACAATCTAATACTTTGATTTCCTTACGATACATAGAACCCCAACTCCCCGGGAAGTCATTTCCCTGGATAAAATTTGATTTTTTGAAAATATAACCGAATGTGTTGATTTTTTTGATTATATTTAGATTGAATCTATTGGTCAATCACATTATTAGAAAATTTGCGTTTTAATCCTTTTTTTATAAAAGTTTGGGATTAGAATTGAAATTTTGCCAAAATATTTCTGCCAACCAAATTTTTCCAGCCTGGGGGCTGGACCCAGTGTTAACGTGCGATGGATTTATGGCTAACGAAATCTTACATTATACTGACATTTTCATAATGAAGAGGAAATAACAGGGGAATGAAGGCAATGGAAAAGATATCTCAAGCGTCAACTCGTATCTCTTCCCCGCGTTGCGGGCTGGTGAGCGAAGCGAGCGTAGCCCCCTCTTCCTCCCCGCGAGGCGGGGTATGAACTATTGGCTGGTCAAGCAGGAACCCTCCAAATATAGCTGGGAACAGTTTGTTCAGGACAAGGAAACCTACTGGGATGGAGTGAGAAACTATCAGGCCCGCAATAATTTAAAGATTATGCAAAAAGGTGATCACGTGCTTTTCTATCACAGCGTGGTTGGAAAAGAAGTCGTGGGAGTCGCCAAAGTGACAAAGGAAGCGTATCCCGACCCAAGCACAGATGATGATCGTTGGGTGGTGGTGGATTTAAAACCCGTTGTCGCCATGAAAAATACGGTGACTCTGGAAGACATTAAATCTCATCCCGCTTTACAATCCATCGCTCTGGTAAAACAGTCGCGTTTATCCGTCTCCCCGTTGACAAAGAAGGAAATTAAAATTATTTTGGACATGGGCAATACTAAAATTAAAGGCGTTTAACAGACGGTTTCGGGTTGGTTGTCCCCGGAGAATCCAATTGACTAAAACATTCTTGAGGTATAGATTGAAAATAAAATATCCTTCCCCAGGTTAATATGAAAAATTTACTCATTTCCTTAATACTTTCTTTTTTTTTCCTGCTTGTTTCAGGCTGTTCAGGAGGCTGTTCAGAGAAGGCAAAAAAACAGCCCGCGTCTGCCGGGTCATCCCATGAACAAAACGTTAGCGGCAGTGAAACACCCACTGTGCCGGAATCAACAGCGGGCACGGACCCCGACCATGTCTCAGGAAATACCTCTCCTGCAAATTCCAATATAAGTGGGAACTGAATTGGCGGGTGCATCTCTTCGATGCATTTTTATTTTAGCGGCCTGCTTTTTAATGGTCGTGAAAAGTAGCGCCGAAAGTAATCCTTCAAGTTGTTTGAATCTTGTAAAGCCTCTGGATCAAAAAAGAAAAGAAGTGGAATTCGCCGGAGGAATTTGGGGAATTTTTGCCAAATCGTCTGCGTTGGATGGTCATTCCAAGGACGCCGTCAAACTTGATTCCAATATCAATAAACTCATAGAGACGCTCGTTTATTTGTGTAAAACGAGATCGGGAGTCCCATTCAACGAACTTGCCAGTTTTGTCACCCGGAAAATTTCGGAAATGGGAGAGGAACCATTCAAGCGCCAGCAAATCCACCTGGGAAAACCTAAAAAGTATGTTGAGGATTGGCTGGACTATTCTGAAATTGCTCAGGCCAACAAGAAACGGATCCTGGATCCCGAAAAGATTAAAACTTCCATTCAGGGCGCGGGCGTTTTTATAAAAAGATATTGGAAGTTATTCAACGACTTTAGAAACAAGAATAAAATCGATCCGATCCTACCGATAGCGGTCGCTTTGAATCAGGATATCAGTGAATTCATGAGGACCGATCCTTATACGGCCCTGGCCCTTTTTGAGGATTCTCAAATTCCTTTTTGGGATATTGATGAAAATTACGGCGGGTCCTAGAGTCTATCGTCAAATTATTTTAAACCACAGGATGATTGATCTGATATGGGGAGATCGTTTAATCGTCGTTGCGAGGAGAGTAAGCGACGACGAGATAGACGATTTG
>JADFGI010000469.1 GCA_022567815.1 Nitrospinota bacterium | reverse complement strand
TTCTGATCAAGAGTTGGGGATATTATGCGAAATTTAATATTGGTGGTTGCGGCTTTGATGCTGACGGGGTGTGCTACCGGGAAAATCGATGAACAGTGGTTAATGGAAAGGCCGGAATTAAAAGTAAAAACAATTACGTCGTTTTCAAAAAACTGTAAAGGTTCTGGTCATGTTGAAGGAACCAAAGGGCATACGGCTTGCGTAGCGAAATTTTATAAAATTTTTGGCGATGGGGGCATGCAACAGTATTTATTAAACCAACAGAATAGTTACAGACAACCCACTTATACGCCACCGAAAAGGCTAGATACTTTTTGTTATCCTGGGGGAAGGAGAATGCAATGTTTTTAATCAAGAAAGAGAGTGCCACCATTTAGAAATCATTCCGAACCCACCCATCACCCAAAATAGAGCGTCTGAGGGGGTTGGTTATCTATTGAGCCTCCAAGGTGTAAGGGGGAGGGAAGGTGGGTCTAGCCTGGAACACGTTTACTATGCTAAATCGCCCAATTCTGTTATAATTCTCGCCAAATTTACAACTCGAATAAAGGCTTCACTTGCCCTTGTCATCGTCCAAGTTGATGTCGGAATGCACATCTTTTAACTTTGGAGACCATAAATGCCTAGCGAATTAATCCCTAAATTCATGTCCTCTAATAAGGTAATTCCCATTGTTATTTTGGTTGTCGTGATCTTACTAGGGATGAATGCTTTTGAAACTGTTGAGAAGGGTACATATCAGATCCGGCAGTTTCCCATAACGGGAACCTTATCGGTCAAAATGGACCCTGGAATGTGGTGTCAATGTTTTGGGGATGTGCAGACCTGGCCAGTATCAATAACCTTTGATTTTACCAGAGATCATATCATTCCCACACGTTTTAACGATGGTTCCCAGTCTACAGTGCTTGGGACGGTGCGTGTGTATATGCCTAAATCTGAGGAGAAGGCCTTGGAGCTTATCACCAAACATGGATTCCGTTCCATAAATTCTGTTATGGAGCAGTTAGTTTTCCCACATTTGGGACGAGTTTTGCGCTTGACGGGAAACCTCATGTCTGCCAAGGAATCTTTCGACGAAAAGAGGGCAGATTTTGATTCCATGGCTTTCGACCAATTGCTCAATGGGGTGTATAAAACCGTCACCAGGGAAAAGCAAATTACTGATCCGATAACAGGTAAGATATCAACGAAACACTTTAAGGAGATCCTGCGTGATGAAAATAACAATCTCCGGCGGGAGGGGAACCCTATGGAGGGTACTGGCATTTCTTTCGATGCCTTTAGAATTACCGCCATCAAATATCCTCAAGTGGTTGAAAGTCAAATTGAGGCCCAACGAAAAGCCATAATGGAGGTTGAAACGGCTCGCGCCAATTCTAAAAAAGCAGAGCAGGATGCCAAGACCATTGAGATGAAGGGTAAGGCCGATGTCATGCAATCCAAATATGAAAAAGAGCAAGAGAAGGTCAAGGCCATTGTAGAAGCCATGCAACAGAAAGAGGTGGCTGAACTGCATGCAGCCAAAGAGCTTGCGGTGGCAAAATTGATGAAAATGGCGGCCAAGGAGGAGAAACAAAGGCAGATTCTTTTGGGCCAGGGTGAGTCTGAGAGGAAAAAACTTGTCATGAACGCCGACGGCGCTTTGGCTCAAAAACTGGAGGCTTGGAAGGAGGTAAATAGATACTACGCCCAAGCCATGAAGGATTACAAGGGACAATGGGTTCCGAATGTTGTAATGTCCGGGGGGCAAAATGGACAAAATGTTAATGCCGCTCAAAGTCTCCTTGATTTGTTCATGGTCAAGACAGCCAGAGATTTGAGTCTGGATATGTCAGTTCGATCAGGGAAAATCACCAAGCAAGGGAAAGTTAAATGATGTGCGGCAGAACCGTGTAGGATATCTTAGCCGGGAGACCAATATCTGTAAATGCAAATGTCACTTACCTCAATTTCACCCTGCCTGCTCTCCGTGAGTTATTTTTTCCAGAGTGATTAATTCCCGAAATCAGGGTTTATACTTGAAAGATAAATGAACCCGCGCTCGGTAGGCGACCACTTTTCCATCTTCTATTGTCATGTCAAGTTTATTGACCTCTGCAATCCGCAGATCATGGAG
>JADFGI010000468.1 GCA_022567815.1 Nitrospinota bacterium | reverse complement strand
GGACCCAAATGGCAACAGTTTTCCCCGCTATCCAAGATTCTCTGGGGCTCGTGAGAGAAGCGAACGTCTGCCCCGCATCTCCTCCCCGCGTTGCGGGGCGGGGTATGAAACCCACTGGTGGGAATAAAAAATTTACGTTCGAGATTGAACGATACATCCGATGAAGGTTGCAGTCATCAGGTATAAATATGTGAACTACGGCGGTGCTGAAGGCTTCGTGGATCAATACACGAATCAGTTGGCCAACGCGGGTCACGAGGTCCATATCTTCGCCCATCAATGGGAGACGGGGAACCACCCTCACTTGCATGTGCATCCGGTTGCCGCGTTGAATTTTAATTCGTTGGTTCGTTCCCTGTCTTTTTCGTGGTTTGCCTCCAGGGAAGTGCGAAAGGAAAATTTTGATATTGTTCAAAGTCACGAACGAATATTTTTTCAGGATATCTATCGGGCCGGAGACGGCTGTCACCGGGAATGGCTGGAACAACGGAAAAGATTTCTTTCCCCTGTTAAAAGGTTGTTGCTCATGTTCAATCCTTTTCACCGATTGATTCTTTTCATGGAAAAAGGGTTGTTTGAGAAAGGATGGTGCCGGAAAATCGTGGCGATATCGCAGATGGTCAAAAAGGATATCCAAAAGCACTACCACGTTCCAGACGATAAAATCGAAGTGGTCTACAACGGGGTATCGTTGGAACGATTTCATCCGAAAAATAAAAAGCGTTTCCGTTCCATCATCCGGGAAACGCTGGGGATTCCTGAGAAGAGTGTTCTGATCCTGTTTGTGGGATCGGGCTTTGAGCGGAAAGGATTGAAGTTTCTGATTCAATCCCTGGAACTTTTGTCCTCGG
Organism: Nitrospinota bacterium; assembly: GCA_022567815.1. GTDB lineage: Bacteria > Nitrospinota > Nitrospinia > Nitrospinales > VA-1 > JADFGI01. The sequence continues at coordinate 1,281 of JADFGI010000468.1, read as the reverse complement.
ACAACTGGCGCCTTCTGTTGATGGGTAAGGGAGATTGGAGCCGCTATTTGGGTTTTGCCTCACAGGAAAACCAGACAAAAATTCATTGTCTGGACCCCGTTGATGACTTGGAGAAATTTTATGCCGCCGCGGACATTTTTGTATTGCCGTCGATATATGAACCTTTTGGCAACGCCAATCTTGAGGCGCTGGCATCTGGATTGCCTATTGTTACCAGCGCGCACAGCGGCGTGGCGGAAATCCTTGAGCATGGGGAAAACGGAATGGTTGTGAAAAATCCGTCCGACCCAAAAGAAATCGCGGATAATATCAACCACCTGTTTGATCCCGCGGCCAGGGAAAGCATGGGACGCAACGCCCGGGTTCTGGCGGAAAAGTTTACTCAGGGGAGAAACCTGGATGAGATGATAAAGGTTTACCAGGAAGTGTTGAGTGTTCGTTAGAAATAATAAAAGAAAAAGAATTTAACCCATCAAGTGAGAGTGAACAGTCAGTCTGGTTTCGAAGAAAAAAAGATTCGCCTGGATGTGGGCGGAGGAAATCTCGATCAAAATAAAATCGATCGCTATAAACGGTATGTGGGGAAAGATTATGATCCTTGTGAATTTAAACTTTTGTTTTCCAGATAGAAAGATCTTTTCCAATCAATAGTTCCAGTTGGGCAATATCGCTCTGGTATCCTTTTATTAAGTGTTTTTTTGTGGACGATTGCATCAATGGAACTGGTTTGTTGTAATTGATGAGTTTAAAAATAAATTTTACAAACCTCTTTATAGTGGGAAAACCTTTAAAAATTGGAGGAATATATTGAATTTCTTCTGCAGAATTATGAACCCTCATTTCAGGAACATAACTTTTTTTAACTCCTAAAAATTCGTAAACACTTTGAACATGTTGAATAGGTTCTTTAATAAAATCTTCAAAAATTAAAACAAATACATTTTTTTCCCCGAAGGTATCAAAATATCTTTTAATGTGTTCAAAATAAAATCCGCGCTGGAAATAAAAATATATATTCGGAAATCCAAAACAGTTTTTTTGGAAAATGGGGTCCTGCCGTCTACTTTCCTCTGCTTTTAGAGCTTCCTCGAAAGATTTAATGGGTTACCAATGTTTTAGAAATAAATAATTATACAAGGAAAAGACCATATCCACAGGATTCCTTAAAATTATTATTATTTTTATTTTGCCCAAGGCGGTTCTAATTTTTTCCGAAGCCCGGATATCATGCAAATATGCATTGGAAGATTCGCCAATGGCCTTTTCATTTTTTACTTTAAG
>JADFGI010000081.1 GCA_022567815.1 Nitrospinota bacterium | reverse complement strand
CGCTGAACTTGGCCTGGCCATTCTTTTGTCCCAACCAGATATATATTTCCTTCCCCGGCGGTGAAAATTTGATGGCGTTACTCAAAAGATTGTCGATGACCTGGCTGATCCGATTGGGATCGAATGAAAATTCCGCCATCTCCTCAATGTCCAGATGTGTGGCGAGGTTTTTTCGTTCCGCCATCACCTGATACATGCGGACGCGTTCCTTAACCAGTTGTCCAAATGAGCCCATTTTGACCTGAAGTTCGAGTTTGCCGCTTTCGATGGTGGAAATATTCAGGAGGTCGTCCAGAAGGGTCAGCATGTCTTTGCTCACTTTATGAATTGACTGAAGGAATTCTTTTTTGGCATCTTCCGCCAGGGTTTCTCCGTGATCCAGCAGGATTTTTGAAAATCCCTGAATGGTGGAGATCGGGTTTCGGAGGTCATGCGAAGCCATTCCGAGAAATTTGTTTTTCAAATCGTTCAGGTCCGCAAGCTTTTGGTTTTTTGTTTCCAGAGCCGCCATCAACGTTTTCAGCTTGAGATGAAGATGGACGCGGGCGCAAACTTCTTCCTGGCTGAATGGTTTGGTGATGTAGTCCACGCCCCCCAGGGAAAATCCTTTGATGATATCCGCTGATTCATTTCTGGCGGTAATGAAGATAATCGGGATGTCACTGGTTTTATCATTGGATTTCAAGCGTCGGCAGGTTTCGAATCCATCGATACCCGGCATCATCACATCGAGCAGGATCAAATCGGGAGAAATGCGGTCAGCCAGATCCAACGCTGATTCGCCGCTTTGGGCTATGGAAATTTTGTAGCCCTCTTTTTCCAAAAACAGGTCCAGAACGTCGATGTTTGCCGGGGTGTCGTCCACAATCAGGATTTTTGGACCGCCCGTCTCCTCAAGCCTCTGGCTCATGATTCACCTGTTGCAAAAGTGTGAAGATTCCGTTCATATCATATTTGCCGATATAAGGTTTTAAATGCAGGAGAAGGCTTTGTCCTCCTTCGCCAAGCGATTCCAATTCTTTCATGCAAATTTTCAGATCGGTGAGGTTGGATAAATCTGCGGATTTTTTCAGCCTCTGCAAAAGGTCTTTGGACAACCGGATTTTCGGCAACTCCAATATCCTCTCGGAGCCTGTTTTTTCGGATGGAAGTTTCATCTCCTCATGAAGGAATTCAAATCCAAGCAATTTCTTCATACAATTGAAAATATCCTCGACATGGAAAGGCTTGGGGATAAAATCGTCGAATCCTTTCTTCAAGGTCGATTCTCTCTGATATTCAAAAGCGGAGGCGGAGATGGCGACCAATTTTGTTTTACTTTTATGAAGACTGAAATCCTTTTTCATAGCATCCAGAGCCTGAAATCCATCCATCACAGGCATGCGTAAATCCATGAACACGATGTCAGGAACTTGATTTCGTACCTGATCCACTGCGTCTTTTCCATTGACTGCGTTTGCGACTTCTATCCCGGCGCTTTTCAGAATTTCTGCAAGCACTTCCCGGTTTTGTTCATTGTCATCGACCACCAGCGCTTTGATATTCACGCCCTCCGGCAAATGGAACAGTTGAAATTTTCTTTTTTGACTGGCCTTCAACGATTCATTTGCCGGAGGCAGGCGTAACGTAAAAGAAAAACGCGAACCTTTTCCCAGCTCGGAATTCAGCGTCAGCTTGCCCTCCATGAGTTCAATCTGTTTTTTAACAATGGCCAGACCAAGACCGGTGCCGCCTTTTTTGGCTCCCTCCGCTTCCTGGTGGAAAGGTTCAAAGACGCTATCCTGATGTTCCCTGGCAATACCTTGCCCGGTATCGATCACCTCAAAGAGGAATTGATTTTTCTTTTTTCGTACAACCCGCAGGGTGATTTCTCCGGCGTCCACGAATTTCACGGCGTTGCCCAGCAGGTTGATAAGAATTTGTTTCAACTTGATTTCATCGCCGCGAACCGGAATGGATTCCTCTTGCGGGCATTCCACGCGCCATTCGATTTGTTTTTCCTGACAGCGGGGTTTGGTCATTGCGGAGATTTCGTCGATCAATTCGATGAGGTCGAAATCGCCTGGGTTCAGTTCCATTTTGCCCGCTTCAATCTTGGAGATGTCGAGGATATCATTGATGATGTGAAGCAGGTGATCGCCGCTTCGTAAAATGTTTTCGACATTGTTTTTCTCGCTCGGATCAATATGCCGGCTGTGTTTTAAAATCTGAGAATAGCCCAAAATAGCGTTCATAGGAGTTCGTATCTCGTGGCTCATGTTCGCCAGAAAAGCGCTTTTGGCTTTATTGGCCGATTCCGCTTCTTCCTTGGCGGATTGCAGTTCTTTTTCCGCCTTGCTCCGGGCATCGATTTCCAGCCTCAAATTTTCATTGGCCAGCGTTAGTTCTTCAGTGCGGATGCGGACCTGATCGGTCACTTGCCGGGTGCGGGTCGCCATCATTTCAAAGATGATGGCCAGGAAAACCGCGAAAATCTGGATGCTTCCCGCCACCCACCAGGCGGATGCCCTTTTGGGCCCATCGTGGAATTCGTCACTTCCCTGCCAGAGAAGGAACCAGTTGCGGTTGGCGAAATGGATCAGGTTATTGATTTCCCGCCTGGGATTGGAAAGCGGCTCTCCGTAAAGCTTGTTTTTGTCATCCGTCGTGTCTCCGTCATAGACGACCAGGTTGATACCTTGGGCCTGATAGGGCTGGACCATCTGGTTCATCATTTCATTCACCCGGTAAAAACCGACGAGAAAACCGTTCAGCTTTTCCCGGCGAGTCTCCAGGCTCACAGGAATCGTTTTGGTCTCATAATACGGCGCAAACACAAAAATTCCCGCATGATTTTGGTTTTCCTGCTGGCGAGCGAATCTTCCAGATGCCATGATTTTGGCGGTATCGCGTGATTCGCGGATGGTTTGGTGTATCGAGGGTATGCTTGCCAGGTCAAATCCAAACAGAGCGTCGTTTCGTTTCAAGGGTTCAACGTAATGGACCGGAAAATATTCTTCCCGCGCTTTGGCTTCGATCAAAACTCCTTCGGGAGACTCCTCGGTGACGCGGTAATCGGGATAACCGCTGGAGGCCATTTTCTCTTCATAAAATTCTCTTTGCGAATGGGATATTCTGGGAAGCCAGCTCAAGCTCTGGATATACGTGTTGTTTTTTAGAATAGGAATTGCGTAAGTTTCGAATTCCTCCTGGGTGACAAACTCCGAGGCGTTGTATAGCGATAAAATTCCTTGCAGTTCTCTTTCGATGACCTCCAATTTTCCCCCAAGAATGAGGGTGTTTTCCAAAACATCCTGTTTGAGTTCCTCAAACCACGCCTCTTCCTGTTGGTCCCAGATATTGAACAAGGCAACAACAGCCAGGATGAATCCGCCGATCAATACGGTCTTGGATTGCTTGGATAATTTGTCTAAAGCGAACCTTGAGGTCATTTTATTCCCACCAGTGGGTTTCATACCCCGTAGCTTGCTACGGCTTTTAAATAAAAATCCTTGTCGGATACCCCGTCCGCTTGCGGCGGGGTCGTTCATTCCAGGGAACCGGAGATTTCAACTTTGGCAGAATCTTTGAAAATCCCTTTTGACAAATTTTTCCCGCAAATCTTTAAAAAATCGGCCAAGCCTTGCTGGGAACTAGGGAATACTAGATTATCGGCAGGGTAAAATCAATTGTTATTTCCTCCCGAGTAGCTGAACCAAATATAACGTACTATGGGTTTATGGCTGACTGAATCCTGCTTCATGAGGAAATTATTTGATCGTCATTGCGAGCATGTGATATTCGGCCTTTTCCTTCATGCCCCGAAGGGGTGAAGCGAAGCAACCCAGAAGACCTGGACTGGATCGCCGCGCCGCTGGTAGCGGCTCGCGAAGACGAGAGTGGCAATTTATAGGTTGGCTGGTGAGCAAAGCGAGCGTAGCCCACTCTTCTTCCCCACGTAGTGGGGCGAGCGTCAGCCCACTCTTCCTCCCCGTGTGACGGGGCAAGGTTGATATTATTTTTTCCAGGTCATGGGCAGAAAAATCAGGATGACGCCAAAAACTTCCAACCGGCCCATCAGCATCCACGTTATTAAAATAATCTTTCCCAAGGCGGGCAGGTCGGCATAGTTACCGGCAGGTCCTACATTTCCCAATCCAGGTCCAATATTAAAAAGAGTCGCCACCGACGCCGATAACGAGGTGGTCAGATCGACTCCCATGAATGCAAGGAGGATGCAACTCAGGGCGGAGAGTCCCAGAAAAAGAAACGTCAGTGCGACGACGTTGGTCAGGTGGTCCGGGGCGATGGTTTTCCCCCCCACCTTGACGTGGAAAATGGCCCTGGGGTGAATCAGTTTTTTAAATTCCCGTAAAATCACTTTTGACAAAATAATGAACCGGATCACTTTCAGGGAACCGCTGGTGGACCCCGAACAGCCGCCGACCATCATGATCCCAAAAATCAAAACCCGCAGGAAGTCGGGCCATTTATTGAAATCATCGGTGACGAATCCGGTGGTCGAGTTGATGGACACTATGGTAAACGCCGCTTTTTGAAGAGCCTTTCTCCCGTCCGGTTCGGCGGCGGTTTCAATCAATCCCCATGTGGCGATAAGGATGCAGATAAAAACCATCGAACAATACCCTCGAAATTCCGGATTTTTGAAAATGGCGCGGAAATTTCGGGTCACCAATTGGTAATGCAGGACGAAGTTGACCCCTCCAAGGAACATAAAAAGAATGATGACCGACTCCACATAACGGCTGTTAAAGTAAGCAATGCTTTCGTTATGCGGAGAGAATCCACCGGTGGCAACGGTGGAAAAGGTGTGGCAGACGGCATCGAATAATCCGACTCCCCCCGCCAGCAGAAGGATGATTTCCAGAAGGGTGAGAACGATATAAGTTTTCCACAGCATCTTCGCGGTTTCCGCCAGCCGGGGTTGCATGCGCTCGACGGTAGTGCCACCGGGAATTTCGGCTTTGAACAAATGAAAACTGCCAATGCCCAGCATGGGGAAAATCGCCAGAGACAACATGATGATTCCCATCCCGCCGATCCATTGCGTCAAATTTCTCCAAAACAAAATTTCTTTGGGGGCGGCGTCTATATCCCTTAACACGGAAGCCCCCGTTGTGGTGAACCCGCTCATGCTTTCAAAAAAAGCGTCGATGAACTGCGGGCAGACGCCAGTCAGGACAAAGGGAATAGCCCCGAAAAAGGAGATGCACACCCAGGAAACCGCCACAATGGCAAATCCTTCCCGGTCGCGCAATTTTTCAATGCCGGAGGGCAACAGCCTCCACAGGACCAATCCGGTGATTAAAGACGCCGCGAGAGTGTAGGAAAACGCCTGCAGTCCGCTCATGTAATTCGGCAGGGCAGGGGTTTGGTAGTACAGTGAAAGCGCAAGAGGGACCAGCAGAAGGCCGGAAAGAAGAACCAGCAAAAGGCCGACAACGTTGAATATTGCCTTGATGTTCATCGGAACGGGAGAAAGTTTCTTTTGCTTCCGAACAGTTTCTCGATTTTTTCTATGGCCTGGGGTTGAGCGACGACGATGACCGAGTCTCCGGCTTTAATCTCGATATCCTCCGTCGGAACCATCATTTCTCCTTTTCTCAGGAGCGCTCCGATGATGGCATTTTCCGGAAATTTCACTTTTGCGATTTTTTGGTTGACGATAGACGAATTGTCGTCGACCCCGATTTCCATGACCTCCGCATCCTCAATCAGTTTGAAAACCGACATGACCCGGCCTTTGCGCAGGTGCTTGAGAATAGCGCTGACCGTAATCAATCGCGGATTGATCGTAATGTCCATGCCGATGGAATCCAGAATGGGCAGGTATTCCGGATCGTTGGTGATGACCAGGGCCCGCTTGGCCCCGTGTTTCTTGGCCAGCAGGGCGGAAAGGATATTGGCTTCATCGTCTTCGGAAAGAGACAGAAAAAAATCGGCGTCTTCCATATTGATGTCATCGAACAGATTCATGTCCGTCCCGCTTCCGTGATGAACGATGCACTTTGAAAGCTCCTCCGCCGCCTGGTTGGCTTTTTCGCGCGAGGGTTCAATGATGGACACATCCCGGATATTATCCTCAAGAGCTTTTGCAAGGTTGATGGAAACCTGATTGGCGCCGAAGATAACGACTTTTTCTACTTCCTCCACGGATTTGTTCAACATGGGAAGGAGAAAGGGTAAAAAATGTTTGTCAACGATCGTGTAAATTTTGTCTCCCGGCAGGATGTAGTCGTCAGCCTGCGGTATGACCAGTTTACCTGCACGGACAATGGCGACGATGACAAAAGAATCCATTGTGGAAACACTGCTGAGTTCGTGAATCTGTTTTCCCGCAATGGGAGCGTTTTCGGGGATGTCGAACTCGCGCAGAAGGATTTCCCCTTCGGCGAACTCGGCCACGTTGACCACTCCGGGGGTGCTGATGATCTTGACGATGGTGTCGATTATGATGTGGCCGGGGTTGATGGCGTGATCGATGAAAAGTTCTTCAGGGGAGAAGATACGGTCAGGTTCCGTGAACTCCGGGTTGCGCAGACGGGCGAATTTTTTTTTGACATTAAATTTGGAGGCGAGGAAACAAACCAGGAGGTTGATTTCGTCCGTATCGGTGACCGCGATCACCATCCCCACTTTTTCGATGCCGGCCCGCACCAGAACGCTGGGAAAGCAGGCGTTGCCGATGACGCTGAGAACGTCCAGGGTATCGGAAATACGGCGCATTTTTTCCCGGTTCTGGTCAATGATGGCTATGTCATGACCTTCCTTGGAAAGTTCCTTGGCCAGGTTGAAGCCAACAACACCCGCACCAACGATCAGGATTCTCATGGGTTTGGTTTCTGCCGGTTGCGCGGTTTCAAAAGATGGGGTCGTGGTCTTTCATATTGAGGTTCCACTCGCAATTATCACAAGGGGTACAGGTTTTTATTTTGGATTGTCCAGGAATTCCAAGAAATTGGAATCCTTTGAAAGGAGAAGCGTGGTGCCGGTTTTCAGGGATTTTTTATAAGCTTCCATGGAGCGCATGAAGGCGTAAAAATCAGGGTCTCTTTGATAGCCGTCCGCATAAATTTGGGTCGATATACCGTCCCCTTCACCACGAACTTCCTGTTCCTTTTTATAAGCCTCCGCGATCAAGATGGTTCTCTCCTTATCCGTTTCCGCGCGGATTTTGGTGGCTTCTTCCCTGCCTTCGGACCGGTACTCCTTGGCGATCCTTTCACGTTCCGTTCTCATGCGGTTGAATATGGAGTTGGCGATTTCCGGCGGCAGGTCGGTCCTCTTGATGCGCACCGCAACGATCTCAATTCCGTATTCAGCGGCCTTCTTATTGGTTTCGGAAGAAACTTTTGCCATGATGGCTTCGCGGGTCTCGGTGACGATATCGATTAATTGATGGGTACCCATTTCCACTCTCAGTTCGGAGAAAAGAATATCGTCCAGCCGGGCTTCCGCGCCCCGGATATTACGAACCGTTTCGAGAAATTTTAAAGGGTCAACAATTCTCCAGACGGTGAAATTATCTATCAGAAGATTTTTCTTGTCCTTGGTGATGATTTCGGCGGGGGGTGAATCGTTGTCCAGAAGTTGTTTGGAAAAGTACTTGACCTTTTGAATGAAGGGAATTTTGAAATACAGTCCCGGTTCTTTGATGATCTCTTTGGGTTTTTGCAGTTCCAGTATGATGGCGGTTTGCTTCATATTAACCGTAAACATCGAGGAGGAGACAAGAACGATCGCCAGGATACCTATTACTATGATGGAATTCTGTTTCATGATTTTTTATTTAATTTGAACCCGATAAAATCGAGGATTTTGATAACGGAAGAATGGGCAATACGCCCTGATTTTGGTCGCCCAGGACAAATTTATTGATGGTTGGCAATATCTCCTCCATCGTTTCGAGGTAGATACGCTTTCGGGTAATGGCGGGAGCTTTTATGTACGCTTCATATTGCGAAATAAAACGCTTCACGTCCCCTTCAGCCCTTTTGATTTTTTCTTCACGATAAGCTTCGGCTATCCGGAGAATTTGCGCCGCCTCGCCGCGGGCTTCCGGAATTATGGCGTTTCGGTAACCTTGAGCTTCATTGATCATCCGTTCCTTATCCTCGCGGGCGCTGACCACGTCCTTAAAAGCGCCAGCCACTTGCTCCGGCGGGTTCACCCCCTGAAGCTGGACCGTGACCACCTGAATTCCCACTTGAAAGGTATCCAAAAGCTTTTGAATCTGTTCTCTGGAGGTGATCTGGATAACCGCCTTCCCGGTTGTCAATGCTTCATCAATGTTTCCACTGCCGATGATCCCGCGAATAACGGTTTCGGCGGCATCCCGAACCAGTTTATGAGGCCGCCGTACATTGAACAGGTAGGCCACCGAATCGGAAATCCGGTACTGAACCACAAGGTTGATGTCGACGATATTTTGATCGCCGGTCAGCATCAGTGATTCCGCAGGGACCCGTTGAAATTGTCCCGCAGCGCTGGTGCGAAAACCGATCTCCGCCCGCCGGATTTGGCGGACTTTTGGTGTGAAGGAATGCTCAATAGGTGAGGGGAACTTGAAGTGCAATCCCGGTCCCGTGGTGCGGTCGAATTTCCCGAAGGTGGTGACGACCCCTTCTTCATCCGGTTCGACAAAATAAAACGTGCCCGGCACAATCCATACCAGCAACAAAAATATAATGACCCCAATAAACATCGAGGGTTTGAATTTCGGGAGGTTCAGTTGCGGAATATCAAAAGGAGTTTTTCCTCCCCCTCCCGAGGAGCCTCCGCCTCCCTTGGAAGGATCCTTCGGGGTTTTTTTTTCATGCAGGTCGTCCCAAGCCATAGGTTTTTACTCTTTAAAAATTATTTGGAAGTTAAAATCATAGACAATTCAGCTACGCTAGCAAACTCAAATCATAATGTCAATAATGGTACTTGCCTGAAAAGGGAAGACAGGATTTCTCAAGTGTCAGTAAAGGACAATTTCTCCCCCCTCGGTGAATTCGATTCCACGGGCGGCCAGATATAGTAAAGCGTCCCGCAAGCCAGTGAGAGTTTTCAACTGGTCGGTCATATTGCGGAACTCTTTGAGACTGGTGATCGGGATTCGCTTCACATCTGGCACTTTGAGGATGTCTCCCAGGATTTTATTTTTCAACCACGCGGAGACATTCAGGTTGCCGTTTTCCACGGTGACGATAATTCGGTGCGGCGAAGCCAGCTTCAACTTGGCGCGGATGTCCACAATGGCGGGCTTGCTTTCTTCCGGGTCCAAAAACAAAAGAAACCGGTCCAGGGTTTCCGCGCCAATACGGGTTATGGCTATTTTGGCTGATATTTGATCGAGGGAGATCGGCTTGTTTCCTCGTCCCTGCTTCAACTTGACTCTCAGTTGCAGGTTGCCGTCGATTTCTGACTCGGCTTTTTCCGTGGTTTTGGTTCGCCCTGTCAACGCTCCGAGGTTCAACCCGGCAAATTCCGTGGAAAAACTCAACTCCGGGCCTTCGGGCGTGGGGATGACGAACAAATTTCCCGCCACTGAGCCATCGAGAATGTCGAACAGAAATTTCTCCGCCATCAGCCGGTTTTTTTTGTATAGCAGGTCCAATGCGATATTGGACACCCGCTGACCGCTGGCCCGCACTTCTTTTATGGTTAGATTGTTTTTATGCCGGGAGAAGCCTCTGAGCTGGGTGAAAAATCCTTTGCGGGACGCCAGAAAGGTTTGTTTCATGGGCGGTACCAGACTGCGGTCGAGGAAAAGGGTTTTGTTAAACGGAAACCGGCCGTTCAAGCCAGTCACCTGAACCTTTTCGGGAACCTGGATGTTGAATTGGTCGAACGCGACATTGCCGTCCAATGCAATTTTTTCCTTGGGTGTTATTTTCAGAGTCAGCGTCGAGAGCAGGGCGCCACTGGCGATGCCACCTTC